>JAPLUH010000529.1 GCA_026397675.1 Verrucomicrobiota bacterium | reverse complement strand
CCGTCAACTGGGCGTGGATTTCCTGTCGCTCAGCGCCCACAAGCTGCATGCCCCCAAGGGGATCGGCATGCTCTACGTCAAGCGCCGGACCAAGTTCCAGCCCTATGTCATCGGTGGCCATCAGGAGCGCGGTCGCCGTGGCGGCACCGAGAGCGTGGCCAATATCGTAGCCTTTGGCCGAGCAGCCGAATTGGCGATGGCCAGCATCGACGACGAAAACACCCGCATTCGTGGCCTGCGTGACCGCTTCGAGAACCACGTGCTGACTCGGATCCCGAACACGGTCCGCAATGGTAATCGCAACCTTCGCCTGCCCAACACGTCCAATATCGCCTTTGATTTTATCGAGGCCGAAGCAGTGTTGCTGCTACTCGATCAGGCCGGTATTTGCGCCAGTTCCGGATCGGCCTGCACCACCGGTTCGCTCGACCCGTCCCACGTGCTCATGGCCATGGGTTTACCGCCGATGCGGGCTCGCGGATCGGTGCGCTTTAGTTTCGGTATCTACAACACCGATGAAGATGTGGATTACCTCATCGAGAAGTTGACACCCATCGTCCATCGTCTGCGCGAGATTTCTCCGCTGAGTCCTGAACATCCGGACAACGATACGTATGACATCGAGGCGGCCCGTCGGAAGCACGAGGTGGAGATGTCGGTTCAGGGCGAGGGTTGAACCCAGTCGTAATGGGTCGGATTCACAGGCTGATCCATGGGGCCCACAGGCCAAAGTAGTCGGACTGCCTTTGGGTTCGGGGATGGTTTTAGCGACCTCCCCAACCCGCCTCATTGGATCTAATAGTCCGCACTGCCGCACCGCTGCAATGGCTGTGAACGGCTTGGGAGGGGGGCTTCAAATCTGGTTCGGACTCCCGTGCGACAGCACTTGTTCAGCACTTATGCCTGTACTTCAAGGCTGAGAATCTCGCCGGGCTCTGACTCAGCGAAGACCTCGAACGGGCGACAGCAAACCTCGCAATCGGTGGTGAACCGTTGCTGGGGGATGCTCGTGTCGATCACCAGTTCCATGCCCTGACCGCAGTACGGGCATTGGACTTCTTCACTTTCCTGCATGCCTCACCTTGGTCCGGCTCTGGCGGCCTGCCAAGTGGGGATCGTTCTCAGGAAGGTTTAAGGAAATTCATTAGCACTATTCTCAGCGGTTCGGCACGGAACGTGTTTACCCGACGTTCCATTCATGCTGGTTCATACCTTCATTGTCGAATCAGCAACCGAGGCGGTCGGCCTCATCCGGAACAAATTGGGCCCCGACGCGGTCGTGCTCAATGTCCGAAAACTTCCCGCCGAAGGCGTATCTAAGTTGTGGAAGAAACCCAAGCTGGAGGTCTTGGCTGCGGTGATGCCCAAGCCGGGTCAGGAGGCCATCGAGTCGGCTTTAAATGTTGCCGACATCGCCGCTCCGGTTCAGAAGATCGCACCGCCGCCAGACGCCGTGGATCCGTTGGCGGATTTGCGTCGGGAGATGTCCGAAATACGGGCTGAAGTGCTGAGGCACCGCGAATCGGGCCAGGGGCGTGAACCGGCGGTGGCTGATCTGGGTCATTTCACAGAACTGGCGGCAGAATCCGTTCTCATCGAACCGTTTGCCACCAAGGCTGTTTCCTATCCCGGCCACTGGCAGATTGGCCCCATTCTGGAGGCCACCGGTCTTCAGCCACGCCATGCCCTCCGAGTGGTGGAACGATTGTGCCAAGACTACGGCGAGGCCGCTCCAGAGGCCCTGGGTGAACAGTTGGCCCTCGCCTCGAAGGTGCTCAAAGGGGAGTGGTTGGTTCCGCCTTCCCTGTCACCCAGCGGCACCCCTGAAACCCATGTTCTCATCGGTCCGGCAGGTTCCGGAAAGACAACGGCCCTGTGCAAATGGTTGGCTCAATTGGTTTTGGTGGAAGGGCGTTCCGTGGCTGTTTTTCGGCTCGATGGCGAGACGGCCAATACCGGCGAATTCCTCAGTGTGCATGCGGAGGTGTTGGGAGTGCCGGTTCAGCGATGCCTGACCCCTGATTGGCGATCCGCCGCTGAGATCGTCTTCATCGATCTTCCAGGCATTTCCCATACCGATGGCTCCTCGATGAATAAGCTTCGAGACCAGTTGAAAGGAGTGCGTCCCGCCCAGGTTCACCTCGTGCTCAATGCGGCCTACGAATCCCCGTTGTTGATGGCTCAGATTCGGGGCTTTGCATCACTCCAACCGAACGACTGGATGGCCACACATCTCGACGAGGAACCTCGCTGGGGCAAACTCTGGAATGGCATCATGGGCACAAATTGCCCCCTGAGTTGGATGGGGATTGGGCAGAATATTCCCGGTATGTTTCAAAAAGCCGATCCAGTGCGAATTTTGGATCGTCAATTCAAACGGTAATCGGCGGGTTAAAAACAAAACAAGTATCCAGATGCTTATGGCACTCGGTTTGCTTGGAGGGGATAGAAGCGTTGCTTTATGCGAAAGTTCATGATCACAGGTGCCTTAATTGGTTTTGTTATTGGCGGGTTTTCAGGCCTGGCCCAGGGCGCTGGCGGATCTGAGGTTTTTTGGCGTGCCGCGGTTTCGGCCAGCCTCCTCGGCATGTTGATGCGTTGGTGGTGGGGCGTCTGGAGGAAATCTCTTCATGAAGCCCAGATGATACAAATCAACCGGGTCGCGGAAGCCATGAGCAAGCTCCCGGGGGAAGTCGATCGAGTATCCAATTAAGAACTAGCCGAATCCTATGCCTGCATCCTCTCCCACCACAGAAGACGCCGCGCCAGTGCGTAAGGTCCCGCCTCAGTTCTCCCAGTATAAGAAGATCCGACCCGGGACACCCAAGGAAGCGGAGCTCATCGAACAATACCTTCCATTCGTCAAGAATGTCGTAGGTCGATTGGCCTTGAGTTTGCCATCCCATGTCGATCTGGACGACCTTTACAGTACCGGTTTGGTGGGTCTTCTAAATGCGGTTCGCAACTACGATCCCATGGCCGGATCCAGCTTCGAGTCCTACGCACGGGTCCGCATCCGTGGATCCATCTTCGACGAATTGCGCCGCCTCGATTGGGTGCCGAGGTCCGTTCATGACAAGGCTCGAAAGGTTCAGGCCGTCATCCAACAAATCGAGCAGTCCAAGGGACAGCCCCCGAGCGATGTGGAAATCGCGGCCGCCTTGGGCCTGTCCATGAACGATTACGACGATCTGATGAATCAGATCCGGCCGGCCACCTTTGTGTGTCTGGATGCCGTTAGCGGTAATGAAGACGGCGGCGAAACGGCTCAGCATGAAACCATTTCGGACGAGACGATGTCGGATCCTGTGGATTCGACTGTCCGCAATGAAATGGCCCGTCTGATCGAGAAGCGGCTTTCCACCCTGCCGGAGATGCAGCGGAAGGTGTTGGCGCTCTACTACTTTGAAGACCTTCGCTTGCGCGAGATTGCCGAGGTCTTTGGGCTGACCGAGTCCCGGATTTGCCAGATCCACTCCCAGGCCATTCTTGCGCTTCGGGGTTATATGCAGCGGATGGTCGCCGATGACCGATAACAGCCGCCTTCCTACCGGCACCACGTCGAACCCACTTCAAATTCACTCCTCTCAACTATGCTCGTCATCATTGGTTCGGTCATTGTCATGGTTTCTGTCATGGGCGGCTTCATGATCGCGGGCGGCCATCCAGCAGTTCTTCTTCAGTGGTCCGAGTTTATCATCATTCTTGGCTCGGCCTTCGGATCGATGATCACGATGGCACCCATGAAGGTTCACAAGGACCTCATCGCCCAGATCGTCGGTTGCCTCAAAGGTTCCCCGTACAACAAGGCGGCCTACGAAGACATGTTCAAGGCGCTCTATGAGATGTTCATGCTGGGGCGTCGCAACGGCATGGTGTCCTTGGAGCCTCACATTGGAGAACCTTCGACCAGCAGCATTTTCACTAAGTATACGTCATTCTCGAACGACCACCATGCGGTCGCTCTGCTGACCGGAGCTCTGCGACCTCTTATCGACGGTAAGGTGAAGCCGGATCATATCGGCCTCCTCATGGAAACGGAGATCAACGCCATGGAGAAGGAGCATCACAAGCCCATCGATGTGCTTTCCAAGACCTCGGACGCCATGCCTGGATTTGGGATCGTGGCGGCGGTGCTCGGTATCGTCATCACCATGGGAGCGATCAATGGACCGGTTGAGGAGATTGGTCACCACGTGGCCGCGGCGCTGGTCGGAACCTTCTTAGGAATTCTAGTCTCTTACGGGTTCCTTGCCCCGCTGGCGGCAGCCATGATTTTCAATGGAGACGCCGAGATCGGCTACTACCGGACCTTGGCCAAGGCCGTTGCGAGCTTCGCCACTGGCACTGCCCCCATGATGGCCTTGGAGATGGCGCGACGCGGCCTGCCCGGTGATGTGAAACCGAGCGCAGAAGAGTTAGAGGCGATGCTCAAGGCCGCTAGCAAATAGCCTAAACCCCTAACACCAAACCTGTACACATCATGGCTGGAGGAGGAGGAGGAGCATGGAAGGTCGCCTACGCGGACTTCATCACCGCGATGATGGCGCTATTTCTGGTGCTGTGGCTGGTGTCTCAAGACTCGAAGGTAAAGGACGCTGTATCTCGGACTTTCCGGAATCCTTTTGCGGCCACAGAAAAACGTTCGACGGGTATTTTCAATTCCAACAAGGAAAACGACAAAACCTACTCTAGGGGAAATTTCGAGGCCAATGCGCCGATCGAGCTAGGTATTCTCCGTCGTATCAGTCAAGACATGCTCAAGACCTTGGCGACCAACCCCGAAATGCCGGGGGATCAGTCGCTGCGCATGGAACTGCTTTCTGACGGTATCCGTCTGACGATGTTCGACCGGCACCAAAGGCCCCTGTTTGACTCGGGTTCGCCAGAGCTCTCGGAATATGGCCGATGGATTTTCACCACGATGGCCTGGCAGATCACCCGATTTACCAATCACTTCACCCTGGAAATTGAAGGCCACACCGAGGTCGACTACCAACCGAAGGCCGGAGAGCCGGACGCCTGGGACCTGTCCACGGAACGTGCTCATACTACCCGTAAACTCCTGATGGAACACTCCGTGCGCTCCTCTCAGTTCCGCAGGGTTTCCGGGTATGCCGACACCGCACCGATCGAAGGGATCGCTGCCACCGATGAACGCAATCGTCGTGTGACGCTGATCCTCCGGGCCAATCAGGATGTGTATAAATTCTGAGGTTTTCCCTCCGCCTTCCATGCCTTCCAATTTCAAACCACTGACCACTGGAGCCAACGCTTCAGCAACCACTCCATCGGGAAGAGCGACAGGCCAACGGGACTTCAAGGGCCAGTTTCATCCGATCGGTGTGTCCGGCGACAACACCCGGCCGACGACGAACGTTGGGGCCCATGCCTCCCACCTGACTCATGGGGCATCAGCGGGTTCGACCCATGCGGTGGCGGTGGAGCCCGCTCCGAGAATTTCTACTGCGATCACGCGGTTGATCCGGGACGGCGATCGGATCACCCACATCGAGGTTCAATGTGGTTGCGGCGAGGTGATTACACTGGAGTGCGGCTACACGATAGCCGGTGAGTGATTAGACTCTTTTTGGACAGTCATCGCACCGTATTGCACATCAATGGGCCGATTCCGGATCCCCCCAGGGCAGGACCCTGGGTTGTGGGACCTTCTCGGCCTAGTGCCGTTTCTGCGGGTGCCGATTCGGCGGGTTCCCCATTACTCCCACTCGATCGTGCCGGGGGGTTTGCTGGTGATGTCCAGCACCACTCGGTTCACCCCGCTGACCTCGTTAGTGATGCGGGTGCTAATGCGTTCGAGGAGTTCGTAGGGAACCTTCACCCAGTCGGCGGTCATGCCATCCTGCGATTCCACGATTCGCAGGGCGATGGTGTAGGCGTAGGTTCGCTCATCACCTTGGACACCTACGCTGCGGACTGGCAGCAGCACGGCGAAGGATTGCCAGGTCTTGTAGTACCAGTCGGCCGCCTTCATTTCTTCGACGACGATCCGGTCTGCATTGCGGGTGATTTCCAACTTGTCCGGGGTCAACTCCCCTAGGCAGCGCACGGCCAAGCCAGGGCCGGGGAAGGGTTGTCGATGAACGATTTCTTTGGGCAGACCCAATTCGAGGCCCAATTGGCGGACCTCATCCTTGAAGAGGTTACGAAGTGGTTCGAGCAATTGGAACTTCATGCCCTCAGGCAGGCCACCCACGTTGTGGTGGCTCTTAATCATGTGGGCCGGGTTTCCGTCGATGGGGACCGACTCGATGACGTCCGGATAGAGGGTGCCTTGCGCAAGGAACTTGGCCTTGCCGGCGCGACGGGTGGCCGTCTGGAACACATCGATGAACGTCTTGCCGATGACCTTTCGCTTTTGCTCCGGATCTGTGACGCCCTTGAGCTTACGCAGGAATAACGCGGTGGCGTTCTCGTACTGGAGCTTGAGGTTAAAATTGCGCCCGAAGACTTCCTGAACCACCTCGGCCTCCCGGTGGCGGAGCAAGCCGTTATTGACGAAGATGCAAGTGAGTTGGTCGCCGATGGCTTTGTGGATCAAGGCGGCTGCAACGCTGGAATCCACACCACCACTGAGCCCGAGAATCACCTTTTCCTTGCCGACCTTCGCCCGGATTTCTTCGCAGGCCTGTTCCACATAATTGCGCATGGTCCAGTTGGGGCGGCAGCCGCAAACGCCACGGACGTAGTTGGACAAGATTTCCTTGCCTCGGGGCGTATGCACAACCTCGGGGTGGAACTGGATTCCGAAATAAGATTTGGCCGTGTTCTCGATGGCGGCGTATTCCGAATTGTCGGTTGTAGCCACCGACGTGAAACCCTTTGGAAGGCGGGTGAGCTTGTCGCCGTGGGAATTCCAAACTTGGAGGCTCTTGGGGAGTTTCCGGAATAATGGGCACTCCTTCCGTGTGACCGTGAGGGTCCCTTTGCCGTATTCCCGCTTCGTGCCCTTCTCCACTTTTCCGCCCAAGAAATGCCCCATTAACTGGACGCCATAGCAAATTCCCAGCACCGGCACGCCCAAGTCGAAGATCGCCGGGTCGGGCAGGGGAGCCTTCGGCGCGTAGACCGAAGAGGGGCCGCCGGAGAGGATGATGCCTTTGACACCGAGTTTCTGGATTTCCGAGGCCGGGGTGTCAAAACGCAGAATGGTCGAGTAAACGTTCAGTTCACGAACCCGGCGCGCGATGACTTGGGTGTACTGGGATCCGAAATCTAGGATGACGATCTGCTCCATGAGCAACGGTGACGGCTGAAGCGCAGGAGCTTCAAGCCGGATTTGCCAAACCCGATATTCGGCGTTCCGGTCAGCCTAAATGTTTTATCTATAAAACAACGTGTTTGACTGAACACTTTTTTGGACGGAGTTTGATCGTTATGGACATGGGTAAACGTTTTGTTGGTCTGCTCCGTGGGTTGGGGCTGTGCGTTGCCCTTCTCACAGGGTCAGGCGGAGGTCCTTGGGGGCTGCGCGCACACGGGGCACCGCTGACGGTGTGTGCCACCGTGGGAATGGTGGCGGATTTGGCCCGTGGGGTGGGCGGACAGGAAGTGGTGGTGGAGGGCTTGATGGGCCCCGGCGTGGATCCGCACCTTTACAAAGCGACCTCTTCGGACCTCATCCGTCTGCAACGTGCGGAGGTAATTCTGTATAGCGGCCTGCATTTGGAGGGGAAGATGCAAGAGACCTTCCAACGGTTGTCCCGGTCGGGAAGGCGGGTGCGAGCGGTCACCGATGGGCTTCCTCTGGAGCGGTTGATCCGTGTGGGGAAGGACGGGATTGTTGATCCACATGTCTGGTTTGACGTGGAACTCTGGTCGCGGTGCATCGAAGGAATCGCCGAAGAATTTGCCGCTGCGCGCCCTGACTCAGCAGCTGGTTTCCGGCATCGCGCTGCGACCGTGAAGCAGGAACTGAAGGACCTCCACCAGTGGGTGTTGATGCGCTTGGCCACGGTGCCGAAACCTCGGCGCATCTTAGTGACCAGTCACGATGCCTTTGGATATTTTGGCCAAGCCTACGGATTCCAGGTGGTCGCCTTGCAGGGGATCTCGACCGTCACCGAAGCCGGCTTGGCGGACATGACCCAGTTGACGGATTTCATTCGATCCAAGGGTGTTCCCGCGGTCTTCGTCGAGAGCAGTGTGTCGCATGCCAGTTTGGAGCGGATTCGGCAGGATGCCGGCGTCAAGTTGGGTGGTGAACTGTTCTCAGATGCCATGGGGACGCCGGGACAACGCCATGGCGGGTATGACTTGGGGACCTACCAGGGAATGATCCGGCAGAATGTCGATCGAATCGTGGAAGGGTTGAAATGAGCTTGGAGACTGAGAATTCGGAAAACGTCCCTCCCTTAGAAATTCACGACCTGACGGTGGCCTACCGCAATAAGCCGGTACTATGGGGTATCGATCTTGTGGCCCCGGCGGGCAAACTCATCGGCATAGTGGGTCCCAACGGAGCGGGCAAATCCACGTTGATTAAGGCCTGCATGGGGCTTTTGCCGTGTTCGTCGGGTTGGGTGACTGCGTTTGGTCGGCCGGTGACTCAATCATTGAAGCGTGTTGGATACGTGCCGCAGCGGGAATCGGTGGATTGGGATTTTCCGGTGAGTGTCATGGATGTCGTCCTCATGGGGCGTTACGGACGAATTGGGCTCTTCAAAAGACCCAGTCCAGAAGATCGCCGGATTGCCCGGGAATGCTTGGAACAGGTTCAGATGCTGCCCTTCGCCGACCGGCAGATCTCGAATCTTTCCGGCGGGCAGCAGCAGCGGGTTTTCCTGGCGCGGGCGCTGGCGCAGGAGAGTGACTTGTACTTCATGGATGAGCCCTTCACCGGGGTGGATGCCGCTACCGAATCGGCGATCATTGCGTTGCTGCAGGGGTTGCGTTCACGGGGCAAGACCATCTTGGTGGTCCATCATGATTTACCCACGGCTCGTACTTATTTCGATTGGTTGCTCCTCCTCAATATGCGGGTGGTGGCTTTCGGGCCGACCGAGCAGGTGTTCACTCCGGAGTTGCTCCAGAAGACCTACGGTGGCCGCCTGACAATCATGAGCGAAGTTGCTGAAGCGGTTCGGGGCCAAGGCACACTGACATGAGCGCTGCCTCCCTGGGAGATTCGACAAAGCCTTTTGGGCGACGGGCCCGATCCGGCCATCGGCTCATGGGCATGGGGCTGGGCTTGGCGTTGCTGCTCGCGTCGGCGTTCTCTGCGCAGGCCGCCAAGATCGGAGACCTGACTCAGACCCGATGGACCGAACAGGCTTGGCGTTTTGTTACCTTGTCCGATCCGGTGGTGCGCTATGCCTGCCTAGGAACCGTGCTGCTGGGGATTTCTTGTGGCCTCTTAGGAAGCTTCCTGGTGGTGCGACGTATGGCACTGCTCGGGGATGCCCTTTCCCATGCAGTACTGCCCGGTGTGGCCTTGGGATTTCTATGGAATCTGGAGAAAGATCCGCTGGCCATTTTCATTGGTGCGCTGCTGGCCGGGTTGGCCGGTTCTGCAACCGTTTCGATTCTTACCCGAACCACACGCCTCAAGGAGGACACGGCGCTGGGCATGGTGCTGGCTTCCTTCTTTGGGCTGGGACTGTGCTTGATGTCGATGTTCCAGCGCCTGCCGACCGGCAACAAGAGTGGCATCGAGACCTTCCTCTTCGGTCAGGCCGCGGCCCTGGGTCCTGGAGATATTCAAGTGATGGGAGCGGTGACTCTGGTGGTGGTGGGTCTTCTGGGGTTGGGCTACAAGGAGTTCCTGCTGGTGAGTTTTGATCCGGGTTTTGCGCGGGTCCTGGCACTCCCCACGGTGTGGTTTGAACGTCTGCTGGTGATGCTTTTAGCTTTTGCTGTGGTGTCCGCGCTCCAGGCGGTGGGCGTGGTCCTCGTTTCGGCCATGCTCATCATTCCGGCGGCGACTGCCTCGCTCCTCACCGATCGGTTTCATCGGGTGTTGGTCTGGAGTTCTTGCCTCGGGATGATTTCTGGACTGAGTGGAGCCTTCCTTTCTTTTTTGGGCACCCGGTTGCCCACCGGGCCGTTCATGGTGCTGTCGGCAAGCCTGCTCTTTGCTTTGGCCCTGATGTTTTCGCCGCGTCAGGGCATTGTGCCTCGTTGGTATCGGCAGCGCTCTCAACGGGTGCGTATCGAGCGGGAAAACACCCTCAAGGCGATTTATCAAGTGCTCGAGTCCGACGGATTTGCCTCGGAGACAATCACTGTGGCGGCCTTGGCGGCGCGTCGTCGGTTGGCTTCCGCCGCTGTCGAGGTAGAGATCCGCTCGTTGGTCGCGGTGGAGTTCGCAACCGCCTCCGGGGATCGGGTCGCGCTAACCCCGTCCGGATGGCAACGGGCCTGTGCCATCGTGCGGAACCACCGACTGTGGGAGCTCTACCTTACCCACGCCGCTCAAATCGCACCGGACCACGTGCACGACGATGCAGAGAAGATCGAGCATGTGCTGGGTGAGGCCATGGTTCGTGAATTGGAACGGCGTTTGCCCCGGATCGACACTGATCCGCACGGGCGACCCATCCCGTCGCTCCCCGCCTTGATGGCGGGCGTTCGCCCCGGTGCCCGGAGTACCGGGGATCGTCCGGTGGGCTACGGAGGACGCTCATGACGTTGATCCCGGAGTTTCAAGCCCACCGCGTTTTCGTCGAACCGTGGACCACGGAGTTAGGAAGCCATGGGCTGATGGCTTTGGTGACATTTCTCGTGGGTGCGACGTGTGGGCTCATTGGCAACTTTCTTATCCTGCGGCGGATGGCCTTGGTGGGCGACGCCATCAGTCACAGCGTGCTTCCAGGTATCGCCTTGGCATTCCTGATCACGGGTTCTCGCGGCATCGGAGCGATGGTTTTGGGGGCGATGGTGGCCGCTTGGTTGACGCACGGGTTGATAGAGCTGATTTCCCGCCATTCAAGACTCAAGCAAGATGCGGCCATCGGTATCGCTTTTTCCACGCTCTTTGCCATCGGGGTCGTGCTCATTGCCGTCTTTGCCGACAAGGTGGATTTGGATCAAGACTGCGTTCTCAATGGGGAATTGCCGATGATTCCCCTCGAGCCTTCCGTCCAGCTCGGAGGCTGGGTGCTGGGCCCACCCCCAGTGCTGAGGTTGGTCGGGGTCTTGATGGTGTCCTTGGTGCTTCTGGTGTGCTTCTACAAGGAATTGCTAATTACTTCTTTCGATCCCGGGTTGGCTGCTTGCCTCGGAATTCGGGTCGGGGTGATCCATCATGGATTGATGCTTTGGCTGTCCATGGTCGTGGTCGCCTCCTTCGAGGCGGTGGGTGCGATCCTCGTCATTGCGCTGCTCATCTTGCCCGGTGCCACAGCGTCGCTATTGACCGACCGGATGATTCCACGCCTTGCCTGGACCACGGTCCACGCGGCCCTGAGCGCGATCAGCGGCATGCACCTTTCGGTGGCGCTGGATTGCTCACCGGCCGGAGCCACGGTCGTGGCGGGGGCCGGTTGGTTTTGTGTGGTCTGGCTCTTCAGTCCGACCGAAGGACTCATCCCGCGTGCGTGGCGACTTCGCAGGGGCTCGGTTGACAGCCGACTTCGAAGCGCCGAGCTTTCGCACAACAGCGATCTATCCTAAATCATCAATCTTCAAACTTTTCGAAGACTCCCATGAAGACCGTTTCCTCTCTCGTGCTGGCACTCCTCACCGGAACCCTTTCAGCCTTGGCCGCCTCCGGTTGGCAAACCGACTTTACGGCGGCGCAGACCGCGGCCAAAAAGGACAGCAAGGCCATCTTGCTTGATTTCACCGGATCAGACTGGTGCGGATGGTGCATTAAAATGAAGAAGGACTCCCTCGATCAGAAGGCCTTTCAGGAGTTTGCTGACAAGAAGTTGGTGTTGGTGGAAGTGGACTTCCCCAATAACAAAAAGCAGACCGATGAGGTGAAGAAGCAGAACGAGGGTCTCCAGAAAAAGTACGGCGTGGACGGGTATCCGACCTTCGTCTTGGTGGATCAGAGCGGTAAAGAACTCGGCCGCCATGTCGGTTATCTCAAGGGCGGCCCTTCGGCCTTCGTTCAGAAGATTGAAGAGTGGACGAAGACCGGTGCCTCGAAGTAAAGCGACTGACGGGCGGGGTTAGAGCTATCGGTCGGACAACTGCCTGAGCGCCTCGAAGAGGACGATTGCGACACAGTTCGACAAGTTGAGAGACCGCGCCGCGGGATTGGCCATGGGGATGTCCAACCAGTGTTCTGGGTGGGCTTGAAGCAGTGCCAACGGAAGACCCGCGGTCTCGCGACCGAACACCAGATAATCGGTGGGTGCGAATTCGGCTTGGGTGTACCGACGGGGAGCGCCCTGTTCAACAAACCAAAGTCGGCTGCCGGCCGGGAGGTGATTCTGGAACTCGCTCCAAGTAGACCACCGTTTCCAGGTGACGAGTTTCCAATAATCCATACCGGCCCGGGCGAGGCGTTTGTCATCGATCTCAAAGCCCAGCGGCTCGATGAGATGGAGGGTGGAACCGGTGGCCGCGCACAAACGGGCGATGTTGCCCGTATTGGGTGGGATTTCGGGTTCGACGAGGACGATATTCACGGAACGCAGAACGGTGAGTAGGAGACCGTGCATGATCTGCTCTGGCGGGAGCAATCGGGAATAGCCCGTCTTGACGCTTGATCCGGTGGATCCGGATTGGATGATCCGCCTTCAATGTCTGCTGAATCCTCTCCAGGACCTGCGCCGTTCTGGACCACTCCGGAATTCCCCCGGGTGCTGCCCTTTGCGGTATTTCTCCTTATTGGAAGTCTGGCCGGAAAATTCTTTCCCGGTTCAGAATACTGGATTTATGCCCTCAAGACCCTGGCGGTTGCCGGGCTCGTTTGGGTGCTGCGGGCTCGCCTCCCAGAGATACAGTGGCGATTTTCGGTCCCGGCCATTGGTGTGGGGATTACGGTGGCGGTGGTTTGGATCGGGATGGACGGTTTTATTCCGTCGATGTCCGACCTTTACGACCGCGTTTCGACTCTTTGGACGGGTCGGCCACCGGAGCCGCAACCGGTCGATCTACCTTGGAATCCATTAGCATTCTTCAAGACCAACCCAGCTCTGGGATGGGGATTTCTGGCTATTCGGGTGTTGGGGCGCTCGGTGTTAGTACCCATGATTGAAGAGGTGTTTTACCGTTCCTTTTTGTATCGGATGATTATTCGCCCGGATTTCCTGGCAGTACCCTTGAGGACCTGGAATCCCATGGCGTTCGCCGGAACGTGTCTGCTCTTTGGATTGAGCCATCCGGGTCAATGGTTGGCGGCTATTATTTGCGCTGCCTTGTACCAGGGATTGGTCCTGAGACATGGGCGGATCGGGGACGCCATGGTGGCTCACGGGGTGACCAATGGTATTATTAGCGCCTATGCCATTAGCACCGGCCAGTGGCAGTTCACCTGAACCCAACCAACCTGGATCCGAGAGCCCGCATTCATGGAAGAGCGATTAGCAGCCGCCGGTGGGGAGGCATCCGCATCGGTGTCGATGAACCTCCGCACCACGGCTCTCCCGCCGTGCGTTGTTTTTGAGGACGACGACTTGCTGGTGGTGAACAAACCTTCGGGATGGAACACCCATGCCCCGAGTCCGTATGCGGGCGAGGGGGTGTATGACTGGCTGCGCCATCGGGAACCGCGTTGGGCTGAGCTGTCGATTTTGCACCGCCTCGACAAGGACACGTCGGGATTGATGGTCTTCGGTAAAACGCCTTTGGCCAATCGGTCCCTGACGCAGCAGTTCGAACAACGGCGGGTGGAAAAAGTATATCGATTGCGGACGGACCGTCCCGTCCAGGCCGCCGACTGGATCGCTCACTGGTCCGTGGTGAGGGCTGGGGATCATTACGTGGCTCGTCCCCACGCCGTCGGACTCGATCCGGCGGAGACGCGGTTTCATCGGGTCGACCATGGCAACGGTTGGACGGAATGGGAGGCATATCCGCGAACAGGCCGGACCCATCAGATCCGGGTTCATGCAGCTCAGGGCGGCATGCCATTGCTGGGGGATTCACTTTACGGAGGCAGCCCTGCCGCTCGTCTGCATTTGTCTGCCTATCGTCTGGCCTTCGAGCACCCGAGGACCGGAGCTCCGGTGAGCTGGTCGGTGGATCCCCAGTGGGATCGCGACTCTCGGAGTCTCCTGCGCCAGGCCGTCATCGATCCTTCGGAGACCGACGCGTATCGATGCGTGCACGGAGCCTCAGATTCCAGCGGGAGTGGCCTTTACTTGGACGCCTTGGGGCCGTTTCACCTGCTGCACAGCGATTCCGATGCCCCAGGAAGCCTCGAGGTCGGGGGAGATATCGATGCGGTTAACCTGTATCACCGCCGCCTGAACCGGAAGGTGGGTTTCTCGGGCACCGATGAGAGCTGCCCTCGGTGGGTCCGCGGTGCACAGGCTCCCGAGGCGTTCACTGTTCGCGAAAATGGGGTTCGGTATGAGATGCGATTTGATCAGGGCTACAGTGTTGGTTTGTTCCTCGATCAACGGGACAATCGCCGTCGTCTCCTCACGGGTCACATCGCCTCCGGCTTCCCGCTGCTGGAGGCTTTGGTTGCGAATCCGGAGGTGTTGAACTGCTTTTCCTACACGTGCGCGTTTAGCGTTTGTGCGGCATTGGGTGGAGCCCGTGTGACTAGCTTAGACCTTTCCAAAAAATACCTGGATTGGGGTCGGCGCAATTTTGCACTCAATGGCCTAGACCCGTCCGCCCACGATTTCATCTTCGGTGATGTCTTTGATTGGTTGCGGCGACTGGGCAAGAAGGGACGGCAGTTTGATTGCGTGCTCTTGGATCCCCCGACCTTTTCACGATCGAAAGAGCGGGGCGATTTTCGGGCCGAACGGGATTATGGAACATTGGTGGCCTCGGCGGCGGCCGTGCTCAAACCCGGAGGCATTCTGTTTGCCTCTACCAACGCTGCTCGATTGGAACCGGAAGTCTTCTTGAGTCAGATCCGAGAGGCCCTCGCCGGGGTGGGGCGGCGTGTCTTGAACGATCAGTATGTCCCTCAACCATCCGATTTTCCGGTGAGCCGTGAGGAGCCTGCCTATTTGAAGACTGTGTGGATGCGGGTGGAGTGAAACGGTGAATCGTGACAACGGGATGGATTCCTCAACTCGGCCGCCGAAACCGCCGTTCTGTTGCGCGGAATAGGTAATGGCTATAGTCTCAAGCAATGGCAGAGAAGACGTTGGTTCAGATTCCAGTGGCGCAGAGAGAGTTGTTCGATAAGGGGTTGGCGGCCCTCCAGAAAGATAATCTCGATTATGCAGTGGCCTTGTTTGGCCAAGTATTGAAGGCGGAACCGGGTTTCTATGAATGCCGTGAGGCTCTCCGCGCAGCTCAGCACAAGCGAACAGGGACTCGCGGGGGTGGGTTGTTCAAGAAATTGCTCGGGTCGGCCAACTCTCTGACATCCGGACGATTGGCGCTCCGGTCCAATCCGCTGGAGGCAATCCTGATCGCCGAGGAAGCTCTGAATCAGGATCCCTCCAACATGCAGGCCCATGATTTATTGGCCGATGCCGCGTTGCAGGCGCAGTTGCCCAAGACGGCGCTCTTGTCGCTGGAGGTTGCCTTCAAGGTGAACGCCTCCGATCGAAAGTTGGCTGAAAAACTCGTCGAGGCACACACCCAGTTGGGCAATCACTCCCGCGCCGAAAAGCTGCTTCGCGATTTGCTGTCTGGCGATCCTGGGAATCCGGCATTGAACGAGCGTCTCAAAAATCTGCTAGCGCTGCGCACCCTGAAGGACGGGGGCTACGATCAGCTCTCCAGTGGAACAGGAAGCTACCGAGACGTCCTGCGGGACAAAGATCAGGCCAAGTCGCTTGAGCAGGAGCATCGCGAGGTCAAGGACGTGGATGTCTTGGAACGCCTGATGGGCGAACAGGAGCTCCTGCGGGCGGCCGATCCGGCTAACCCTCGCGTTCTGCGTACTTTGGCTGACTTGTGTCTCAAGAAGGGGGAGTTCGATCGGGCCGTCGGCTACTATGAGCAAGTTCAGTCGGCGAGCGGTATGAGCGATCCGCTCATCCTCCAGTGCATCCGGGATGCGCGCGTGGCGCAATTTGCAGCGCATGAAAAGACCTTGAATCCTCAGACTGAGGCGGGCCAGAGCGCGCTGGAGGTCTTGCATAAACAACGGCAGGAATACCTTTTGGAGGGGGCCAAACGTCGCGCAGAGGCCAATCCCACCGACCTCTTGGTACGATTCGAGTTGGGCGAACTCTACTTCAAGGCAGGGCGCTTTGGGGAGGCGGTCGCAGAGTTGCAGAAGGCTCAGAATAATCCCAATCGTCGGATTGCGGCCATGGGACTGCTCGCCCGGGCATTCTTCCAGCGCGGTATGAATGACATGGCAGCGAAAAAATTGCAGGAAGCCCTAAAGGAAAAGCCAATCTTTGACGATGAAGCCAAGGAGTTGACGTATCACCTCGGCGTTGTTCTGGAAAAAATGAATCGCCCCCAAGAGGCCATTGAACAATTCAAGCTCATCTATGAGCAGGACATTGCCTATCGCGATGTCATGGCCCGGGTCGATCAGTTCTACGCCTCTCAAAGTTGACGGTTTAAACGCGCCTCATGGGTTTAGGAAATGTCATCGTCACCGACGGAAACGAGCACATGTCGCTCGAGAAGGTCCTGATCGTCGAAGACAACGAAGTGATTCGCAGGGCGTTGGAGATCCAACTCCAGCGTCGTCGGTTCGACGTGATCGGCGTGTCGACCCTAGCTGTTGCCCAAGATTATCTCAGCAAGGACAACTGGGATCTGGTCTTCGTCGATGTGCGACTGCCCGATGGCGAAGGAACTGATATCCTCCGCGTCCTCCAGAACCGTTCGGTCAAACCCTTGGTGGTGATGATGACCGGCCATGCATCCATTGAATCGGCGGTGGCTTGCATGCGGGATGGTGCCTTCGACTACCTGATCAAGCCGTTCTCCTCGGACCAGATCGACATCACCCTCAAGAAGGCCCAGGAGTTCACTCAACTCATTAAGGTCAATCGGTACCTCAGCCAGGGCGATCCATCCGAGGCGACCGGTTGCGAACTGCTGGGGCGTAGCCCGGCCATGCAGGCTCTCCGAGATCTCATCCGCAAGGTGGCACGGACCCAAGCAACGGTGTTGGTCCAGGGAGAGAGCGGCACCGGCAAGGAGTTGGTGTCACGGGCCATTTACCGAGAGAGTTCTCGTGCTAATGGCCCATTCATCAAAGTGAACTGCGCGGCGATTCCTGAGAATCTCATCGAGAGCGAGTTTTTTGGGCACGAGAAAGGCGCCTTCACCGGGGCACTGACCAAGCGCGAGGGGCGCTTTGAGCTGGCGCACGGGGGCACGATCTTGCTGGACGAAATTAGTGAGGTGGCTCCCCACGTTCAGGCCAAGCTGCTTCGCGTGCTGCAGGAGCGCGAACTGGAGCGCGTGGGCGGTAATCGGTTGATTCGAGTGGATGTGCGGGTCATCGCCACCACCAACCGCAATTTGGAGGAGAGCATCGCTCGCAAAGAATTCCGCCAAGATCTTTATTTCCGGCTAAATGTCGTTCCCATCTCGGTGCCACCGCTGCGGGAGCGCAAGGAGGACATATCCTTTCTGACCGATCAGTTCATGCAGCGATTGGCCCGCAAGCACGGTGTCCGAGTCAACGGCATCTCGGCTTCCTGCCAAGCAGCGCTCATGTCCCATGACTGGCCCGGCAATGTTCGCGAACTGCAGAATGTGATCGAGCGGGCCGTGATCTTGTGTTCCGACGGGGGTGAGTTGTCGGAGGGGCATCTCGGATTCCATCCGTCCAGCGTCACCGTGGCTGTCTCACCGATACCCGCGCCGCGCTCGGCGTCAATTGGCGGCGTGGTTGAGATTCCGCCGTCAGCTCCCGCGTCCTTCTCTGTTCCGTTTTCTAAACCGAGCTCCGTTCCGGTGGGCCAGGGGGCCGTTGTTCCGCTCGATCAGTTGGAGAAGCATGCCATCTTGCACGCGGTCGATGCGTGCGGCGGCAATCGGACTCAGGCCGCCCGTCTCTTGGGTATTAGCGTCCGGACCATGCGCAACAAGCTTCGCGAATATGGCGTGTCTCCGGTCGGGTCCGACTCTGGCTCCGATGATGGAGAGAATGGTGCCGATGACGTGGTTCCGGGTACGAACGTATCCGACTCGAACCTAATCCCGGGACAAGCCCCGTAATCCGGGCGGAATGACTTCTAAGTCATTCTAAGTCGCTCTAAGTCGGCGAGATTACCTCTGATTGCACCCTCTCATCGTGCCGGATCCCGCGATCCGGCACGAATGAGGGCCTCTTCGAAGAGACTCAGCGCAGGAAGGCTTCGTGCAGGCCGCCGTCCACGGTGATGACTTGTCCGGTGGTTTTGCTGAGGCGTTGGCTTATCAGCAGGAAATACGCCTCGGCCTGGTCAGCCGGGGTAATCGGTGACTTGGTCAGCGTCCGATCGGCATAGAACTGGGCCAGCTTGCGGACCAGAGATTCGGTCGCCTCATCGTCCGTGTAGGGGATGTTGTACTTGGCCAATGATCCGATGACGCGGTCCCGGGGGAACATGGCCGATCCCTGCACCACTGTCGCCGGCGCCACGCCATTGACGCGCACTAGCGGGCTCAACTCGATGGACAGTTCGCGCACCAGATGATTGGCCGCCGCCTTGGAGCAGTCGTAGGCCACGCTGCCCTTCTTTGCGACCACGGCGTTGGCGCTAGTGGTCAACACCAGATTACCCCGCAATCCCTGTTCCTTCCAGGTGATCGAGGCCTCGTCGCCCACCAGGTAGCTGCCGGTGACGTTGATGTTGAAGGTGAGCGCCCACTTGTCATCAGGGATGTGACCGCTCGTGTCGCTGGGCACGAAGACGCCCGCCGTGACGCAAATGGAATCAAACCCGCCGTAGGCCAGCGCGACGCGATTGAGCATGGCCCGAATGCTAGCCCGGTCGGTGATGTTTGCCGCGAGACCGATGGCCGGACCGCAACCGCTGACGCCCGTGCCGGCAACACCGATGCCCTGTCCGAGCTTGGCGATGATTTCATTGGCGGTGGCTTGAGACGCGGCTTCGTTGAGGTCGACACAGACGATCTGAGCGCCTTCTTTGCTAATTCGCAGCGCAGTCTCTCGACCGATGCCGGAGCCGGCTCCGATGACGACAACCACTTGGCGCGCCAATTCCTTTTCGGGCGGCATACGGCGCAGCTTGGCTTCTTCGAGCAGCCAATACTCAATGTCGAAGGCCTCCTGCTGGGGTAGGGCGATATAGCGGTCGATCGCCTCGGCACCGCGCATGACTTCGACGGCGCAGTTATAAAACTCGGCGGTAACGCGGCTCTCCGACTTGTCCTTGCCCCAGGCCACCATGCCCAGACCGGGGATGAGGATGACCGTGGGGTTGGCGTCGCGCATGGCCGGAGAATTGGAGCGCTTGCAGCGCTCGTAATAAGCCGCGTAGTCCTTCCGGTACTGCTCCAGACCCGCCTTGAGCTTGGCCTTGAGGGTCGCAGCGTCCTCGGTCTGCGGATTCCAATCCACATACAGGGGCTTGATCTTGGTGCGCAGGAAGTGATCGGGGCAGCTGGTGCCAAGTTCCGCGAGGCGGGCGGCATCTTGGGAGTTGATGAAGCGCAGGATCCGTTCGTCGTCTTGCACCGTGCCGATCCACCGGCGTTGCTGGCTCACCTGTCCTCGGAGCCAGGGCAGAATAGCCGCCAACCGCTCGTTGCGAACTTCTTGAGGCAAGCTCTGGTACTTGGAGCCACCGAAGGCAGTCGCGTCGCCTCCCTTGGCTTGATACTTCGCTTCAATGAAGGACGCCGCCTTTTCGATGTATTCGAGGGTGGCGAGGTAGCACTGCTTGTCGTCCTCATCCCAGGAGATGAATCCGTGCTGTCCCATCATAATGGCCTTGGCCTTGGGGTTTTTGCGGCAGACCTCTTGCATCGCCAGTCCCAGTTCAAAACCGGGGCGCATCCAGGGGACGTAATCCATGGAGTCCCCGAAGATTTCCCCCGTCAGTTCCACGCAGCGGCTCGAGGCGGCAATGGCGATGATTGCGTTGGGGTGCATGTGATCGACAAAACGCCCCGGGATGAAGCTGTGCAGGGGGGTGTCGATCGACGAGGCGCGCGGGTTGAGATTGAAGGTGGTGTGGGAATACATGGCCACCATGTCGTCTTCGGCGGGGGACTTCAGGCCCTTGTCCGCGCGGGCGGCATACACCGCTTGAAGGCCGATGAGACGCTCCTGATAGAGTGAGCTGAAGAACTCTCGCGAGGCTGTGCGCAAATCGCCGCCGGAGCCCTTCACCCAGAGGACCGTCACGTCTTGGCCGGTGAGCGGATCCTTCTCGGTGAGTTTCGAGGAAGTGTTGCCGCCACCGGTGTTGGTGACCCGTTGGTCGGCTCCCAGCTTGTTGGAGCGATAGACCAAACGGTCTGCGCCGCTCAGGGCATTGGCTTCGGCGTCATTCCAGAGATTGGAAACGTGCTTGAATTGGCTCATGGCAAATTGGCTGCGATAGATCGGAAAGCGACTGTGAGCCCTCAACGCTGGAGTGCCTGTTCTCTCCGTCAAACCGAAACTTGGGCTCTGAGAGTCTGTCTGAAAATCGGGAAGAGTCCGCTGGCGGCGTTGCTTGTCGGTCACAGACCGCTGCGGGTCTGCTTCCTCCTCGCGCCTTGCCAATCGAACCCTTCCCTCTCAAAACAGAATCCCTCCCTATTTTTAGATAGGCTCTGAAGATCCGGTCGATGCCGTTGTGGATTTTAAGAGAGGTTTGGAGGATCCTAATTTTTATGAAATCGGCTTATGAACTGGCAATGGATCGTTTGGGTAAGACCGCAGCGCCGGCCAAGTTGACCGTCGCTCAGAAAGCAGAACTGGCAGAATTGGATTCCATTTACGCTGCAAAACTCGCGCAGGCGGATTTGTCCACCCGCGCGGCCCTTGAGGCAGCGCAGGCAGCCCGGGACATCGAGACAATGGAACTGCTCCGCCAGCGCTATGCCAGCGACAAGGCCAAGATTGAGGCCGAACGCGAGGCTAAGAAGGATCGGGTTCGGGGCGTTTAAGGCTCCGCAGTGGGATCACTGGTCTGCCGCCCCGGTGCTGCTCCGGACCGCCCAGCGCAATTTGGCGGGTGCCGATCGCGGGTTGGACCGGAGTTCCTCGGGTCCAGGTCGTCGGACCGAGTCGCTCACAATAGTATAGAGTCCCAGTCGTTGGCCTTCTGCGAAGGCATGCTTGACGCGACGATCCTCGCCCGAGTGGAAGGTTAGAATAGCGACCCGCCCGTTGGGTTTGAGGCAGGCGGGTAATTGGCGCAGCAGGGCATCCAGGACACCAAATTCGTCGTTCACCTCGATTCGAAGAGCCTGAAAAACTCGACGGATGCGGGCATCGCCCTCGGGCTTGTCCTGCGTCCAGCGCCGTCCTCGGTAGAGCTCGTGGAGCAGTCGGGCGAACTCCCGGGTTCGGGTAATCGGCTGGGTTTGCAATGCGGCGACGATGGCCTCAGACAACGCTTCGGCCATGGGTTCGTCTGCGTTGTCCCGGAGGGCTATGGCCAGTTGTTTGGTTGTGGCACGGGCTAACCATTGTGCAGCGGAAAGTCCCTTGGAGGGGTTCATCCGCAGGTCGAGAGGACCGTCGTCTTTGTAGGTGAAGCCGCGAGCGGGATCGTCGAGTTGCATTGAGGACACACCGAGGTCGGCCAGAATGCCATCGACACTCTGGATACCCAGGCTGGCTAGGCCAGCCCCCAGACCCGCAAAGTTGCTCCGGACAGGGATGAATTGGGATTCCGACCAACCGGCCAGTCGGAGTCGTTCGGTAGTTTTGGGTAACTCAACGGGGTCGCAATCAAAGCCGATTAATCGCCCGTCAGTTCCGAGGCGGGCCAAGATCTCGCGGGCATGGCCACCAAAGCCGAGAGTGCAGTCCACCCACGTTTGTCCGGATTGCGGTTCGAGGGTCTCCAAGATTTCCGGCACCAGAACTGATCGGTGAGAGCCAGCCAGTGTCTTTCCGGCTGAGACAATTCGAGCAACATCTTCCGCGTATTGCTCTGGGGCTTTCTCTTTGTATTTTTCAGCGAAGTGACGCGGGTGCTTGCCGGCATAGCGAACCCGGCGTCGGTGCGGGGGAACCTCACCCGTGGACATGGCGGGTGATTGGACTGGAGTGGGTTCAGGCTGAGACAGGGGATCGGGGAGCATGTCGGACAAGAGTGCGATGGCGTGACGAAATTAAGACTTTGTATTTTCCCCCAAGACTGACGACGTCGCCGCCTCGCCCGGAAGGCGGGCAGTGGGCGAAGGGGGGCGCGGTTCCATGAAAAAGAGCCAGATCCCTGCGTTGGCGAAGGGCTGCCCCGTGGCGTCAGCCTCCGGCGCATTCTAATAAGTCGGCGGCGAAGGCCCGGACATCCTCCTCGCGGGTGTCCCAGGAACACATCAAGCGGCAGCCACCCTCACCAATGAAGTTGTAGAAGAGCCATCCCTTGTCCCACAGCGCCTGGATGACCGGCTTGGGCAAATCCACGAACACACTGTTTACTTGTCTGGGGAACAAGATCCGCGCGCTCGGACAAGTGGCGACGAGGTCGTGGAGCAGCGTCGCCATGGCATTGGCATGTGCGGCATGGCGCAGCCAGACGTCGTCCCGAAGCATCCCGACCCAGGGTGCAGACATGAAGCGCATCTTTGAACACAGCTGCCCGGCTTGTTTGGTTCGGTAGGCGAATTCTTCAGCCAAGGCCAAGTTGAAGAAGACCACTGTTTCGCCCACATGGATGCCATTCTTGGTGCCACCGAAGGAAAGGACATCGACACCGGCCTGCCAGGTGATTTCGCGGGGGGCCACCCCCAGAGCGGCCACAGCATTGGCAAAGCGTGCGCCGTCCATGTGGAAGCGCAGCCCGTGTTTCTTGGTCATGGCTCCGATGGCTCGAAGTTCTTGAGGGGTGTAGAGGGTCCCGACCTCGGTGGGCTCGGTCACTGTGACCACCTTGGGTTTTGGGTAGTGGATGTCGGTTCGGCGACGGACCGCTTCCTCGATGCCTGCAGGGGTTAGTTTTCCACCGTCGCCGGGCAGCAGGAGTAGTTTGGATCCGTTGCTGAAAAATTCGGGCGCACCGCATTCGTCTTTCTCGACGTGGGCAACCTCATGGCACAGGACGCTGTGGTAGCTCTGGCAGCACGCCGACAAAGCTAGCGAATTGGCGGCGGTTCCGTTGAAGACGAAGAAGACCTCGCAGGGCGTCTCGAAGAGATCGCGGATCCGGTCCGTGGCGGCCTGGGTCCAGCGGTCATTGCCATAGGCAGGCTCGTGGTCCTGGTTGGCTTCAGCTAAGGCGGCCCAGGCTTCCGGAGTGATGCCCGCGTAGTTGTCCGAGGCGAAATGGCGTCTGGGCCCCTGAGGTTTTCCGAGTGGGAGGTTGCGAGCGGTGGGGTGCGAACTCATGCGCGTAGAGAGTTAACGCCGGATACGCCAGAACTGCAATGCAACGCCGT
>JAPLUH010000257.1 GCA_026397675.1 Verrucomicrobiota bacterium | reverse complement strand
AGGCAATGATGACCGCAACGGCCGCCAACGCCATCCCACCCGGACGTGAGGAACAGGCCAGTTGACGGGGGAGTAGATTTTTCGAGTTCATGTCGATTCTATCGATAAAGTTCAGGCTTTGACCGATTTCAGGAGGCGTTCGATGATTTCAACGTACTTTTTGCGGGTGGCTTCCCCTTCGTACTTGGGATGCACCGAATCGAGACGCCCCTCCGGTCCGAAGAAATAGGAGGTCGGCATTCCGGGAGGGCGGACCTTAGAGGCGAGCTTCTCTTGGACATCGCGCACGGTCGCAAAACTCACCGGGTTCTTCTTGAGGAACCGATCCATGTCGGGCTGCCGCTCGTCCATGGAGACACCAATGAGCACATACCCCTTCGATCCATAGGTTTTGTGGAGAGTTTCCAGCACCGGGAAGGACTGACGGCAAGGCACACACCAGGAGGCCCAGAAATCGAGGTGAACCACCTTGCCGGACAAATCAGGCAGAGCACCCTCGAGTTGCAGGCTCTTGAGATCCGGAAGGGTGTCACCGGGCTGAAGCCCAGCGGCCCAGCTTAGCGGAATCGTGGCCATCAGCGCCATCCCGGAAGCCGAGGTTCGCAGGAATTGGCGGCGTGGCAGGGAGATTTCAAGAGGCGACATGTTCATAAAATCGGCGACTGCTGAGTTTGGATTGAGGCCCGTGGAGAAGTCCCTCGGCCCCCGGTTGAGATTCGATGAGACGGAGACCTTCGTCGGCCCCCAGCACGAGGGCCGCGGTGCTGAGCATGCCCGCCAGGGTGCAACTTGGGGCCAGCACGTGCACGGCCCGGCACCCATTTTGCACCGGCCGCCCCGTGCGCGGGTCGAGGATGTGTCCCCAGCGCTTGCCTGCTGCATTGAAGCCGCGGTGATAATCGCCCGAGGTGGCCACGGCGGCTTCGCGGACAGCCAGCCCGCACCAAGCCCGGCCCGCTTGGTTGGGGTCTTCGAGCCCCAGGTGCCACCCTGGACGTCCATCGGCAGGCAAGCCCGTCACCCGGATGTCGGCCCCAAAGTCTATCAATGCCCCGGTCAGTCCGCACTGACGCGCCAAGAGCGCTACCTGATCCACCGCGTACTCCTTGCCCATGCCACCCAGATCCAAGCACATCCCTGGGTCACTCAATCTCACCGAACCCGGCTTGCGCTCCACCTTGCGCCAACCGACACACTGGCGAGCGGCTTCGATCTGTGGGTCGGTGGGAATTTGTGCCCGACGCCAATCCCACAATTCAATGAGCGGCAATGCGGTGGGATCAAACACGCCGCGGGTCAAAAAATGCATCTCGTGGCACAGCGCCAAAATGCGGTCGATCTCCGGATCGGAAGCCACCGCAGCACCGCCGGCCGATGCGTTAAGAACAGAGATCCAACTGTCGGGCAGGAATCGGGAATACTTGGCCTCGAAGGCCGCCAACCATCCCAAGGCCTCGCCATCGAAACGGCGGATCGCCTCCGGCGAACCTACCGTAACCCACCGACACGTGGTCCCGAGAGCCATGAAGCGCAATTCCCGACCGCCATCGGTTGGCGACTCCTGACACGACTCTCGGATCCGGCGATTGACCGGTGCGGCATTCCCCTGAACCACAGTCTCGGGCGCCGGTTTGCTGTATTGGACCGGGGCGCTCACCATTGGAAACCAATACCCATCGTGAAGACATTCGCCTGCGGGTAAGCCGACGACAAGGTCACGCCATCGAGGCCTTGCATGAGGTAGCGCTTGTAGGCCAGGTCCACAGAAACATGCTCATGCACTTGCCAGTGAATGCCGACTCCCAGCGTCCACGTCTCGAGGTGGCTCAGGCGGTAATCCGCCGAATAATACTGGGGCCACGCGGGCACTGACAAAACACGCCCATCCCCGGGGAACCCGGGCTCCCCATCAAAGATCAGACTTCCATCGGACTGCAGGGCCGCGTTCACGCCGTTGGGATCCACCAACGTCCCGTTGAACACGGGCGCGTAGAAGTCGGCCGCCGACTGGACGTGGTAGCGGAGCATTGGGGAGATCACGAGTTTCTCTCCGACCTTCTGGTTCCACTGGACTGCTGCGGTGTTGGCCCAAATGCCCCAGTCGTCGTGGTGGAGGCGGTAGTTGGCGTCGACGCTGCCATTGAGCGCGCTCACGAAGTGGGTAATTCCGAGATACCCCACCTGCTTAATGCGTTGGTTGGGGCGATTCTCGCCCACCGATGCCGAGGGATCCGAATTGTAGCCCTCGACCGGAAAGTCGTACTGGAAGTGAACCCCCTTGTACGGGTCCGTTAGATAGCCATCGGCCACGCCCACGGTCAAATTGGCCGTCAGGTACGTGTTGGGTCCCAGTAACTGGGTGACCCCCAAGAGACCGTCCCAAGTATCCTTGTCTTTCCACAGCTTCTTGTTGGCCAACCAGAAGCCGGTGACCTGGTCGAAATTGCGCGACAAACCCAAGTTCAAGATCGTGTTCTTCTGGTTGAACTCGATGCTCTCATTCAGAGAAAGACCGATAGAGCGGTAATCACTCTCTTCGCTGTACGAAAGTTGGGGGCGCGTGATGAAGCGACCGGCGGTTAGGTCGAGTTCAACGGAGCCAGCACGACGGATGTCCTGGAAGTTCTGAAGCGGCAAACGATCGGTTCCTGGCGCGGCGGCCGCCCCGGTCGGGGTCGCTCCCGAGATGCCATCGTAAACGAAGTTTCCTTTCACCACGGCCTTGGCGTTCAAGGCTTGTTCGGCATAAACCGCGTGGGTCCGGATGTGGATCCGGTTATTGTCCTCGATATAATCCTCGTAGCGGTAATCCACCCGGTTCTCAGCACGAGCACGGACCAAGGAAACGCATTGCAGCAACAGGGCTGTCAGGACGGGACTGATTCGGGCCATCAGGCACCGGGACCACGGAGGCATGGGTTGGATCAGAAGGTTCAAAAGCAGGTCAGGCAATCCTTTAGACGCCTCAACTCCCGTCTGGGTTTCACTAGCATCGCAGCCTTTCAACCCCCACCACACCTCGTCCGTGGCAGAACCCAAGTCATCCGGAGATCGGACTTTGCGGCGGGGACGGCTGCACCTCCGAGTTAGGCACGGAGTTAGGCATCGGGGTCGCTAATCGAGCCAACACTCGAGCGGCGGCAGCAAAACCAAAGGTGCCGGTCACCTGAGTGGCTGAGCCAAAGCCCGATTCACAGTTGAGGCGCAGGGGCATTTCGTTGTCCGAGGCGCGGGTCGCGCAAACTTGGCCCTCACGGTCCGGGAAGACCGGAGCCTCGGCCGAATGAACACAGTCGATGCGCAGCTTTTTGGCAGTTCTCGAAAACCCGTGCTTCTGGCGGAGGCGCTTGCGCACTTCACTCAACAACCGGTCGTGCGTCACGGTGGCCAAATCGGCGACTCGAACCGCGGTCGGATCACGGCGTCCGCCGGCCCCGCCGCACACCACCAACGGAATCCCGGCACCGTGACACAAGGCGATCAACCGCACCTTGTTGGACATGGCGTCGATGGCATCCACTACGAAGTCCGGGCGGTCTTCGGAACCGAGACCGGTCTCGAGTCCCAACAGGCGCGACGCCGTATCGGCCGTGAAAAACTCCACCCGGCCTTCCACCCGAGCCTCTGGGGAAATGGCCCGAACCCGTTCCGCCATGACTTCCACCTTGGACCGTCCCACCGTGGAATCCAGCGCATGCAACTGCCGGTTGATGTTGCTGACGCACACGTCGTCGAGATCAACCAAGGTGAGTCGACCTATCCCCGAACGGGCGAGCGCTTCTACCACCCAGGAGCCCACGCCGCCGATCCCGATCACTAGAACGTGCGCGGCGCGAAACCGGCTCAATGCGGCCGCCCCGTAAAGCCGTGCGATCCCTCCAAATCGGAAGTCAAAGTCACTCATGATGGAAATGCCCCACTGGCAAAACATTTAGGTCAAGGCACCCCATCCGTCGATCCGGATCCCTCGGACCCCAGGGCTCTGCGCCCGAGCAAAGCACTCCAAGTTTCGGAGACGTTCATGAACCCGTTGGAGAGTGGGCCTTGCCGTGCGCACGAAGCAAATCAGGGAACTCCAGTGAGTTCCCTGATCGAAGCCGGATGCCCTAGGCCACCCGAAAGCCATACCGTTCAGAATCTGCGGAAAATCAGAGCTCCTTCCAATTGCGGTGACGGTAGTTGTTCCAAACCCAACGGAAGTCGGGGTTGTTGGGGCCACCACCACTCCAGTTGAAGCTCGAAATACCGACGGCGGAATCTTTGGCGGCCTTGATGGTTCTGGCTTCAATCCAGCGGTGCCCCTCGTAGTGGCCGTCCTGGAAGGAGAAGGTGCTGAAGTTGCCGTGGAAAATGGCGAAGGGATCGATCCACCCCTTGGAATCCGTACTCAGCACCCAGGTACCGAGGTTGGAATTACGGGGATCGGATTCTTCAATAAACACAAAGGACTGGGACGGGGAATTTACCTCGGAGGCCTTGAGGTACGGAGGCTGAGAGGCTTCCCATCCGAGAATGCCGTTCATGCCGTTGGCCTTGGAGTAACTGTCGTAGGCCCACCCGGCGCCCGGACGCCGCTTGGAACGGAGGTCTCCCGGGCAGTGATACGCTCCAAACGCCGAGCAGTACTCCCACATTGGGGAGTTGGTCATGCCCTTCTGAACCCGCTTGAGCGCTTCTTCGAGGGTAATACCATTGGCGATGTCTGGCACCGGTCCCTGCCAATAGCCGCCCCCGGTGAGTGCCACCACAGCTCCCCCCTTGTTTCTCCAACCATCGGTCGGAGCCAAAGAGTCGTTGTTGTCCATCGAGTACATCTGCCATGCCAGAACCAACTGCTTCTGGTTGCTCGCGCAGGCGGCACCCGTGGCTTTGGCTTTCGCCTTGGCCAAGGCCGGCAAGAGCATGCCGGCCAGAATCGCAATGATGGCGATGACGACCAGCAACTCAATGAGGGTGAAGCCGGAATTGCTCAACCGACGGCCCGAGCTACGCAAAGAACACGCATCAAATTTCATGAACAAAGATAAAGGATGTCACTAAATCGTAGTCCCATTCTGAGCCAAACTCCAAGCTCATATCAGCACCCCACTCGAAATGATGTTCCACTGGGGAAATCGAAGTGGTGCCGTTCACGCCGTGGCGACCATCCCCACCTCGTGTGAGCCATGGAAACCGCGACCTTCGATTTAGTGGCGCTGCAGGGTCCCGGGTGCACGAGGCGTGTTCTTGATCTGCCGTGTGCCGCGATCCTCGCGGAGATCCCGAGACCCCATCTTGGGCCGGGTTGTCGCTTTGGACTTCGGCTTCGGCTCAGGCGGCTTCTCGACGGCGTGGGGGGGGCCGAGGTGTGTTGTACAGTGGTTCGGTTTTCATGGGATTTTGTTTTTGAATGTTGTTTGGGGGTGAATGGGTAGAAAGAGCTGAAAGAGGACAAAAGGGTGCTCAATCAATACGAACGGGACCAACCAGACTCATGATGAGGAGCCGCTGCGGGCGCGTTTCCTACTGAGCCATACGGTGGACGAAGGCTTGCCCTTTGAAGGAGTTTGTCTCCCCAAGAGCCCCAATCTGAACCCGTTGCGTTGAGTTGCTCCATAAAGGTTCGCCCGCCATTGCGGTCGGACTTGCGGGCGATCCAATAGCCCAAGAGAGCGCCGACGCCGACGCCAACAACGATAGCTGGGTCAGGGTGCTGATGGATGGGTGCATCCGTAACCTTGGCTCCCGCAATCGCTCGATCCCGGGCCCGGTGATAGATTTCTTCACCGTTTTCCAAGGCTCGTGTGAGGCGTTTGCGGGCTTCATCCACGCGATCGCCGGCGACGTCCGCAGTTGCTGCAATGAGCGCCCGAGCGTCATCGGCCAATCGACCAAGGCCCTGTGCGAAGTCCTGTGTGGTTCTATCCATGGTAATATGTCTTTCGTGGGTTCGGAGGGTTGAAACTCCAGGGTTCATTTTCTGGAGGATGACGACGAAGAGGGCGATCCGTTGTGGGGCACCGTCACGGTCAGCACCGAATTCCGTCCCCCTAAAGGATTCGGACGGGACTCCCGGGCAACCGGGTCGGGCACCCTATGACCATCCACAACCCTGCAATACTCGTATTGCCCAGGATTGAGCTTTGCTTCGCGGGCCCAAAACCCGTCGGCGTTGTTGTGGCGAACATGCTTCTTGGGATCCCAATCATTGAAGGTGGCGGCCACCGCCACCGAAAGTGCGGTGGGAAGTCGGAATTCGAATCGGACGGGAACCGGTTTCAAATCACCCTCGGGGCGGAAGGGCACACTCCAAGTCGGGGGTAACAAAGAAGGGCTGTGCTGTTTCATGGTTTGGCGAACCGGGAGACGTCACCATCATTGGAGAGTCCTTACCGTCTTCACCTAACATGTTCGCGTATTTCAATGGTCGCCATAGGTACGAGACAGCAATCGAACTAAGGAAGAAACGGATGCCGGATACGAAATCCTCCCGGGTGACATACAGGATCTTGCACAGTTGCCCTTGCACCAGTTTCCAATAAAAGAGCCCCTCTCCAAGCGCGGTTCCCGTCCACGACCCGCTTCCGTGATAGACCGCACACGCTCCCAGAAAGACATTGCGTTCGGCCTCCGGGTTTTGGGTCATTGGCGGGGTGACTATGGTCGAACGCATCATAACCCTGATTGTTGGGCTGCTATTGGGTCTGGCGATCGGCTGGATCCTCAAAGGTCTGCGTCGAGAACCCTCGACGATGGCCGCCTCCGCCTTGGAGGAAGAACTGCGCCAGCAGGCCCTCCGGCGAGAGAGCGAGGCCAACGAGTGGCAGACCCGATCCGCCAACGCTCAGGCTGCGGCCGCCGCGGCAGAAGCCTCTCGGGACGGCGCGCGCCGGGAGGCGTCTCAAGCCATCGAGGCACATCGTGAAAAAGACACCGAGGCGAACTCACTGCGCCTTGAACTGGCCCAGACCCAAAGTCGCCTGGCCACGGCCACAGCAGAGAGCGCAGCAGCCCGAGCCAGTATCCTTGAGCAGCAGCGGGTCCATGAAGAATCTGAGCGCCGCCTCAAGGAAACCCACGCGCAATGGGTGGCGGAATTGCGGTCTTCGCAGGAGAAGTCCTTGGCAGATCTTAAGCAAAGCTTCGCCGGCCTGAGCGCGGAAGCGCTCAAGCAGAACGGACCAGAATTCCTGCGTCTGGCCAATGAGACGTTCACCCGCTTCCAGGAGTCGGCCAAGGGAGACTTGTCCATGCGCGAACAGCGCATCGAGTCGCTGGTCAAACCGCTGGAGGATCAACTCAAGGCCTACCAGGCTCGGCTCCAGCAAAGCGATTCCCTCCAATCGACCGCCCTCGGAGAAGTCCGACGGCAAGTTGAAGAGCTTTCGACCCACAGTCAGACCCTTTCCAGCGAGACCCACCGTCTCCGCGCAGTGCTCTCCTCTAATCAAGCCCGGGGGCGGTGGGGTGAAGAAACCTTGCGCCGCGTCGTGGAGGCCTCCGGCATGAGTGCCCACTGCGATTTCGTGGAACAAGTGCGCGAGGGGGATTCTAAACCCGACCTCATTGTCCGACTGCCCGGCCAGCGGGTGATCATTGTGGATTCCAAGGTCCCGGATTTGGAGTTTCTCGCGGCCGTCGATTCGGAGGAAGAGGGACGGCGCAACGCCGCACTGGCCGAGCACGCCGCCAAGATGAAAAACACCATCAAGGCGTTGGCCGACCGAGATTATCCGGCTCAATTCAACAACGCGCTGGACCATGTGGTGCTCTTCGTTCCGGCGGAATCCCTCTTCAGCGCCGCACTCGAGGGCGATCGGGATCTCATTGTTTGGGCCGCCGAACGCCACATCCTCCTGGCCACACCCGCTTCACTCATCGCCCTACTGCGGAGCGTTGCGGTGAGCTGGCAGGCGCATGAACAGTCTCAGAATGCCCAGCAAATCGCCGAGGCGGCGCAAACGCTTTATGAACGGGTCAACCGCTTCGTGGAGCATTTCGAGCGGATTCGCGACGGGTTGAGCAAGGCCACTAAGGCCTATGATGACGCTGTGGGTAGCTACGAACGGATGGTCCGACCCAGTGGTGAACGCCTAGCCAGACTGGGCGGAGGCGTCGACAGCCGGACGCTCCCGGAGATCCAAACCCTCGATACCTCGCTGAGGCAGGCCCCAGAAAATCGGCTCCCCCTTGCACCGTCCAAGGAATTGGGCCCGACCGTGTGAGTGCTTGGGGTTGGCGCGACTCAGACCGTCGGCAACCTCGGCTGCAAAGACAACAGTCCGAGGACAGCCTCTGTCTTCAGCAACCAGACCCGACGTGGCGGCAAGGGCTCTTGATCGGTCAATCCCAATAGAGCAACAACCCCCAGAGTGCAGGCTCCGACAATCCATGTCCGCCGCCCGGTCCGAAACCGAGCGATGGCCTGAATGCGATGGACCAAGGATCGTGGGGCCGCCGAGGGGTCTCCCTGCCACGCGACAGCGACTCGATCGGTTTCCAAGCCCGAGGCTCTCTCCAAGCACTTCAGAAGGACCTGCCCGTACAACACGTTGCTAACACGGTCCGCCGACAATGCGTGAACGTCACACGCTTCTTCACGATCTTCACGCCATCGCTGCAGAATCCAGCCCACCACCGGGTTGAACCAATGCACGGTTCGCACCGTTTCCAGCAGCACGTTCAGCCAAAGGTCGCGACGACGGAGATGGGCTATCTCATGGAGAAATATCAGACGAATCTCCTTCTGGGAAAACTGCTCCCCCAGGTTGGGAGGCACCAGCAGGCACGGCTGGATTAATCCCGCCAGACACGGACCCCCCACTTCCTGGGATTGCCGGATGGGAACCCGGCGCAAGGATATCGGCTCTTCCCGGATGGCCTCATTCCAAAGGTCCACCAAACTCGATTGTGCGGACTGCGAGCGAGCGATTCTTTGTTGAAGCCGCGTCCAATCTACCATCACCCAAGCCACTCGGACGACCACGCCTGCGGCCCATGCCGCGAGGCACCAACGCCATCCGTCGATAGGAAAAGACCCAGCAGTAATCGGTGGCAACAGCGGAGCAGTGACATTGAAGAGGCTCACCGGGGAAGGAATTTCCCAGGGCCACACCAACCGCGCCAACACCAGACCACTCAGGATTAACCGCCAATCGGGTGAAAGGTGCCGCCGAAGCAACCGTCGCACTCCAAGCACGAAAATTCCCAGCACTGCCGCATTGGCGGAACCGCTTATCAAATCCCACCCCAGACTGCGAATAACCTCCGGGCTCATGTCAGAACGTCTCTGACTGGCCTAGCAGATTGCTTGCCTAACCCAGCCTACTTGGAAGTTTCGGATTCCAGAATCCGACGCAACTCACTCATCTGAGCCTTGGAGAGCTTTCGACTCTCAACATAGTGAGCCATCATGCCAGTGAGGGATCCGCCAAAGACGCGGTCCAGAAAGGATCGTGTCGCCGCCGAGACGCAGTCCGCTTCGGACACCTTTGCGCTGTAGTGATAAATCCGACCGATGGCTTCGTAGCTCAATGCCTCCTTGCGAACGAGTCGATTGAGCAAGGTCTTGGCGGTGACCGCCATCCAAGTGGGATCCTCCTTTTGGAGTTGGCTAATGACATCGGCGGAGGTCACCGAATGTCGTTTCCAGACAATCCGCATGATCTCCCATTCCGTCTCTGAGATACGGGGCAACGGCATGACGTCTCCATCAAACGGTAACGAGGGGCTGAATGACCCATCGCTACTGCCGTGCCCAACCATTGTCAATCGGGGTTTCCCGATATTTCACCTGGAAGATCCAAGGCGGCCAGACGCTCTTAGAACTAGGGCGCAGATTACCCAAGAAAATCTCCAAACCGATTCAAACCGTCATAATTTCCTTCTCCTTGATCGCCAAATGCTGATCCACCTTGGCGATGAAGGAATCGGTTAATTTCTGAACATCGGCTTCAGCGGTCTTGATCGCGTCCTCCGAGACACCCCCGTCATTCTTAGTCTTCTTCAGCGCCTCAATGGCCTGACGACGTTCATTCCGGACGGCGACGCGCCCTTCCTCGGCGATACGCTTGCAAATCTTAACGAACTCCTGACGACGCTCAGAGCTCAAATCCGGCAGCACGATGCGAATGAAGCGACCCTGCGAAGCAGGATTGAGTCCGAGGCCTGAGGCTTGGATCCCCTTTTCGACGGCCTTCATGGTGGACTGGTCGAAGGGTTGTACCATCAGCATTCGGGCCTCGGGCGCCGTGATAGTGGCCAACTCCTTCAGTCGCATGTTGGAGCCGTAGGCTTCCACCATCACATTCTCAATGAGCGAGGGGGTCGCCTTGCCGGTGCGAACCCCAGAAAACTGGTTCAGGACGTGGTCTTCGGACTTCAGCATCCTCTCCTCGGTGTCAAAGATCACTTCATCGATGGTCATAGCGATTGTCTGTGGGTTTTGGTCGTCGTTAAAAATTGAGGCAATGTGCTCTTCAGGCCACCACTTGGGTGCCCACCTTCTTGCCCAGCACCACATTGCGCAGATTGTGGGGCTTAAAGAAATCAAACACGACAATGGGCATCTTGTTGTCCATGCAAAGAGCGAAGGCAGCGGCGTCCATGACCTTCAACTGTTTCTCAAGGGCCGTGGTGTAGCTAACCTGATCGTAGCGTTTTGCGTCGGCGTGCTTCTTGGGGTCTTTGTCGTAAATGCCATCGACCTTGGTGGCCTTCAACACCACTTCGGCTCCGATCTCATTGGCTCGCAACGCAGCAGCCGTGTCGGTCGAAAAGTAAGGATTGCCGGTCCCTGCCGCGAAGATGACCACGCGACCCTTCTCTAGGTGACGCACGGCCCGGCGCCGAATGAAGGGCTCGGCAATTTGGGTCATGTTGATGGCGCTTTGGACGCGGGTCGCAACGCCCTGCTTCTCGAGCGCGTCCTGGAGAGCCAAGGCGTTAATGACCGTCGCCAGCATGCCCATGTAATCTCCGGTGGCCCGCTCAATACCCTTCTCGCTGCCCTGAAGGCCTCTAAAGATATTGCCGCCGCCGACCACGATGACGACTTCGACACCCAGTTTCTGGACCTCGGCGACCTGGCAAGCCATGTCGTGCACGGCCTCCGGGTTGATGCCCTGTCCCTCGACGCCTCCGAGTGCCTCACCGCTGAGTTTGAGGAGGATTCGGCGGTAACGCGGTTGGGATGCTACAGCAGGTTTCTTCATCGGCGCAGTGTTCATATCAGCCAGACGATCCCGTCGTCAACGAGGTGGCACCCCGGTCCGTCGGAAACCCCAGATTAATTCTCCGCGGAAACCCGCTCAAAACGCCGCCCCGGGAACTGACGTACCAGTCGTTTGAGCTCGAGGCTGAACAGGGCGACCTGAACCGCACTGGGAGGCAACCCCGACCCGCGGATAATTGGATCTACTTCCAAAGTTTCCCGGCCGAGAGCATCCCACACGGCCTGCTCCGCCGCGTTCAGGGTGATGGACGGAAACTCCGGCTGCCCAGCTGAGACCTCAGGGCGATTGGATCCCGGGAATCGGTATTCAAACTCGCTGAGTATGTCCTCGATGCCCTCACAGAGCTTGGCTCCTTTCTTGATCAAATCATGACACCCCTTGCTGCGCGGGCTGTCGATCCGGCCCGGCACCGCGAAGACCTGTCGACCGTAGTCGTTGGCCAAATTAGCGGTAATTAGAGCTCCGCTGGACAAACTGGCCTCGATCACCACCGTGCCGAGGCTCATGCCAGCCACGATCCGGTTTCGGGCAGGAAAGGTGCCGCGGTCGGCGGAACGTCCGAAGGGAAACTGGGTCACCAAGGCTCCGCGCTCGGCGATGCGTTCGAACAATTCGCCGTTCTCGGAGGGATAGACCCGATCAATTCCGGTACCCAACACGGCAATGGTTCGGCCCTGGGCGCTCAAGGCGCCTTGATGGGCTGCTGTGTCGGCTCCGCGTGCCCCTCCGCTAATGACGCTGACCCCAGTGTAGGCCAGTTGGTAGCCCAACTTCCGAGCCACCTCCATGCCGTAGGAGGTCGTCAAACGAGATCCCACGATCGCTACCCCTTGCATGTCTTCCGGGGTCAACTTCCCCTTCACATAGAGCACTGTAGGCGGGTCATAGATTTGCTTGAGGAGCGCCGGATACTCAGGTTCGGTGAATCCCAGCACCGTCACCCCGGACTCCTGGATCCGGCGCAGTTCGCCTACTAAATCCACCTCAGACTCCCAACGGGCGATGCTGGAGGCCATTGGACCACTGATGCCGGGCACACGTTCCAACTCGCCCTGCGAGGCTCTGAGCACTGCCGTAGGATCGCCTCCAAAATAATCAAACAAATGGCGGGTGCGAATCGGGCCGACGCCCGAAATAAGGTTCAGGGCCACAAGGGCCTCAATAGTTTCCATTGGGAAGACACTTCAAGTTTCTCCCAGCTAATTCGGTGCACGGCTCCGCTTTCTTTCAGACTTGGCGCCCCTTTGCGCTTTCGCATGGGGCCGATCGCTTGTTCCATTCGGAACCGACGATGCTTCACCGAATCACCGTTTCTGAACTTGCCCACCGCATCCACCAAGGAGAGGTGTCCTCCCGCGAAGCCACTCAGGCCTGCCTCGACCAGATCGGTCGGGTCGATGGCCAGGTTAAGGCCTACCTGAACTACGATGCGGCCGACGCGCTAGCACAGGCCGATGCCGCCGACCAACTGCGTGCGTCAGGTTTGGCGACCCCGTCTGAGCATCCGCTGCTGGGGGTGCCGATCAGCCTTAAAGATGTGATCGCCCAAAGAGGGCAGCCCATGACCTGCGGTTCGCGCATCCTGGGAAACTTCGTTTCCCCCTACGACGCCACGGTCGTCCAACGCTTGAAGCAAGCAGGTGCGGTGGTCTTCGGGCGTCTCAACTTGGATGAGTTCGCCATGGGCAGTTCCACGGAAAACTCGGCGTTCTTCACCACGCTCAACCCCTGGGACACCACCCGAATTCCGGGAGGTTCCTCCGGGGGCTGCGCCGCCAGTGTTGCGGCTCACGAATGCTTCGCCAGTGTCGGATCGGACACCGGGGGATCTATCCGTCAACCCGCAGCCCTCTGCGGCGTGGTCGGTATAAAGCCCACCTACGGTCGCGTTTCCCGCTACGGCCTAACGGCCTTCGCGAGCTCACTCGACCAAATCGGACCGTTCACCAAAACTGTCACGGATGCGGCACTGATGACTCAGGTGCTCAGTGGTTATGACCCCATGGATTCCACCTCCATGCAGGAACCGGTTCCCGATTATCGCGCGGCCTTCTCTACCTCATTGAAGGGGCTTCGAATCGGCCTGCCCAAGGAATACATGATCGGCGGCATGCACCCCGAGGTAGAGTCATCGGTGCGAGCGGCCGTCCGCCAACTGGAGTCGCTCGGGGCCGAGATCGTCGAAGTCTCCCTGCCTCACACGGAATACGCGGCTGCGACCTACTACATCATCGCTCCGGCCGAAGCCTCGGCCAACTTGGCCCGCTTCGATGGCGTCCGCTACGGAGCTCGAGTAGATGGCTCTACTCCCATGGAGCTCAACAGCCGCACTCGCGGTCAGGGCTTTGGACCCGAGGTGAAGCGCCGCATCATGCTCGGCACTTACGTGCTCAGCAGTGGCTACTACGACGCCTATTACATCCGGGCTCAGAAGGTTCGCACCTTGATCCGCAACGACTTCCTGGACGTGTTCCAGAAGGTCGATGCCTTGGTCACTCCGACCACGCCCGCCCCGGCCTTCAAGGTGGGAGAAAAATCCAACGACCCATTGCAAATGTACCTGTGCGACGTGTTCACGATCTCCTGCAACTTGGCGGGTATTTGCGGATTGAGCCTGCCCTGCGGATTTGCCTCGGATCCAAAACTACCGATTGGGCTTCAGCTCCTCGGCAAGCCCTTCGGCGAATCCACCTTGTTCCGCATCGCTCACGCCTACGAGCAAAGCACTCCGTGGCATCGAGAGTTATCCCCGTTGGCCTGAAGTCTCCGGCACAACGTGCCCGGCCCACCTTCGTTCCTGACAGCCTCTCAAGCAGGCTGCTGCGTGAGGGTCCGTCGCAGGTGGCGACCGGTATGAGAAACGGGGTCCGCGGCAATTTGTTCTGGCGTCCCCTCGGCCACGACTTGCCCGCCGCCTGCGCCTCCCTCGAGCCCCATATCCACAATCCAGTCGGCTTCGGCGATGAGATCGAGGTTGTGCTCAATAACGATGACCGAGTGCCCCGCATCCACCAAGCGCTGCAGCACGGCAACCAACCGTCGAACATCCTGGATATGCAGTCCGAGAGTGGGTTCTTCGAGCACAAAGAGGTCTCGGGGCAGCGGCCGGCCGGGAGCCTTTCGTAGAATTAAATCGGCGTTCTCCCGCTCGATCGCGGCGGATTTGAGTCCACCCAGAAGGTGGGTCACTAGCTTAATTCGCTGGGCCTCACCCCCGCTCAAGGTCGGGCTAATTTGGCCCAATTGAAGGTATTCGAGCCCCGTATCCCTCAAGGCTTCTAGAGGGCGCCGCAACCGCGTTTGGTGGGCAAAAAACTCAATGGCTTCAGCCACGGAGAGCTGGAGCACCTCCGCGATGGACTTGCCCTGATAGCGAATCTCCAGCGTCCCTGCGTTGAAGCGTTTGCCACCGCAGGCCTCGCAGCCCACCGAGGCGGTTGGGAGAAAATTCATCTCCATCTTCACCACCCCTGCCCCTTCGCAGTGCGGACACCGTCCTTGAGATGAATTGAAGCTAAAACGTCCCGGTCCATAGCCACGCATGCGGGCCTCGGGCACCAGGGCAAACAAGGCTCGAATGTCGTCAAAGAAACCCACATAGGTGGCAGGTGTGGAGCGCGGAGTGCGTCCGATGGGGGTTTGATCCACCTCGTGGACGGCGCGCAAGCTCCCCAAGCCACGGACTCCCCCCGCCAATCCTCGCACCTTCTTTTCGTCCTCACCGGCCAGTACCGCTCGAACCCCAGGCACCAGACACTCTTTGACCAGGGTGCTCTTGCCTGACCCGCTCACCCCCGTCACCACGACCAAGCGTCCCAAGGGGAAGGATACAGTCACATCCTTGAGGTTGTTCAACCGCGCGTGATGCACAGTCAACCACTCGACAGAAATCACCGATTCAGCCGCCTTCGCAGATTTTCCCCGCGGCTTGCGCACTCCTGTGACTTCGACGGGGCGTCGCTCGCCACGGGCCGGTCGCGGCAGCGGTTCTCGAAGGCAGCGACCGGTCACCGACTCTGGGTGGCGGAGCAGATCCTGCAGAGTGCCCTCGGCGACGACCTCCCCCCCACGCACACCCGCACCAGGACCCAAATCTAAAATCCAATCGGCACGACGCATGGTGTCTTCATCGTGCTCCACCACCACGAGGGAATTGCCCCGCGCGCGCAGTTTTTCCAAGGCGTCGAGCAAGTGTTGGTTGTCTCGGGCATGGAGCCCGATGGTGGGCTCATCGAGCACATACAGGACGCCACTGAGATTCGACCCCAACTGAGCCGCCAGCCGGATCCGTTGACCTTCGCCACCGCTCAAGGTGATCACACTGCGGCTGAGTTGCAGATAACCCAGACCCACCTCTCCCATGAACTTCAGGCGCTCACGAATCTCCGGAAGGATGTCCCGAGAGATTTCTGCAGCCCGACCCTCGGGGCGCAGAGCGTCAAACCAGGCTCGAGCCACTTCGACGGACCAACGACCCATTTCCTCGATGGTGGGGCGTTCCGATGGGGCTTTACCCAGAGGCAACCGGACGGCCCGCGCCACCGGATTCAAACGAGCTCCTTGGCACGACGGGCAAGTCTCCCGGGATTCAGCCCAACTGAACCACGATTCCTCCACCGAGTCGGCACTGGCCCCACGCTCCACATCGGGCAAGTGGAACAACTCGCCGAAACCGCGGCATTGCAGGCACCATCCCTGGCTGGAGTTGTAGCTGAAATTCTTGGGATCCAACGAAGGGAACGACCGCCGGCATTTGGGGCAACCGCGTTCTGTGGAATGCACGGTCAGGTGCCCCTTGCGATCGAGAGCAAAGAGGGTGCGTTTGCCCGCTTC
>JAPLUH010000545.1 GCA_026397675.1 Verrucomicrobiota bacterium | reverse complement strand
CAAAGAACTTCGGGAAAACGATCTTTGGCGAATAAGCGCAACCCGTGGGAAAAGTATCCCCCACCACGGCCCACTGCGGCTCACCCCAAAGGCAGAGGATCTTGCCCAAGTCGTGCACGAAGCCCGTGACGACCATACAGCGGGGCTGCCCATCGATGCGCAAGTGCACAGCCGTCTGAAGCAGGTGCTGCAAATGCGTCATGTCGGTGTCCGGATCCGAATCGTCGATGAGTTGGTTGAGGTACTCGGCCGCCTCCCAGACGCCCATGGTCATCCGGTTCAGACCGAGATATTCCTTCCGCTTGGCCTGACCAAACTCATAGGTCTGAAAAGTATGATTCAGTCGATAGAACTCCCGCACCGTCGGCCGGGCGTCGGCTTCGTAGTTACGGAACTCCACCTCCTTCTTGTCCGGTGCGTGACCCACCGACGACGAACTCTTCCCATTCCCCAATGTGTTGGAGTGGCTTCTTAAAGGCTTCGGTCTCGATCGGATTCATCGTTGAAGAATGCTGGGTGCGTTTCTCCGGCCAATCAGGCCGAGGGCACAAGCAGTTTGTTGTCTAAGCGGCCCCCTGAATTGTCCTGCCCTATTCGCCCAAGATCTGTTTGAAGGGAGGGTTCAACAGTTCCTGAGCCGCCGGTTGGCTCATGTTTTCGGTGGTGATGAGCATGACGCTGGTGTCCACACGCTTCTCCACCTTCTTGCCCTGAATGTGCTCCACAAGCGTCTTCACTCCCAGGTAACCCATCTTCACCGGATCCTGCACCACCAAGGCTTGGACGTCGCCATTGCGCAAATCGGCCACCGACTGGGAACCCGAGTCGAATCCCACCATCACCACCTTACCTCCAGCACGTCCAATCTCCCGCAACGCCTTGGTCATGGCGATCGTGGCGGTTTCGTTGGGGCAGAACACCCCATCCACAGCCTGACCATGCCGATTGAGAAGATTCTGCGAGGCTTGGTAAGCCGTTTCCCGGGTCGGACCCGCGTACTGGTCGGCAGAGATGAGCTTGAGGTCGGGATAGGCCTTGAGGGCGTCGAGGAATCCGGCCTCGCGGGCCTCAGTGCTGGCGCTGCCGACCTGATACCGCAGCAAAATGATGCGACCCTTGCCACCCAAGCGCTTGGCCAAATAATCGCCAGCGATGTGACCGCCCTTGAAATTGTCGGTGGCCACGAAGCTCACCTGCTGATCGCTCTTGAGGTCTGAATCGAAGATGACCACCGGCAGTCCGGCCTTTACCGCGCTGCGCACCGGATTAACCAGCGCCTGCGAATCGAGCGGCGCCAGCACGATACCGCTGACATTGCGGGCCGTGAAATTCTCGACCACCTGGATTTGCTGGTCGCGGTCATCCTCACGGAGCGGGCCCTTCCAGAAAAGTTTCACCGGGGTCCCGGCCGCAGTGAGTTCCCGTTCAGCTTTCACCGCTCCCGCATGGACGGATTTCCAGAACTCATGGGTGGTGCCCTTGGGAATGACGGCAATGGTCAACTCCTTGGCGTAGACGACACTGCTCAAAACCAGACTGGCCAGCAGACCGAGACGGCGGGGGTTCATGGTCTGGAAGGATGCCGGGACCGGCCCGCGGCGGAAGTCAAAAGCGCTGCGACCTAGGACCGACCGAAGCGGCGGGCGGGCAGCCGGGGCTGGCCGCTGACGGCATTGTCAGCAATCTCGAAGGACTGGGCCCGATCACCAAGTCGGGAGATGAATGGAGCTCAGTTCTCTCGTCACACGGAGTGAACGAGGTTCTGCTCGATGAGATGGACTACACGAAGCGACGCAGGTGCTGGCCGCTGTGGGTGTCGGGGTTGTCGCGGATACTGGTGGCCCTGTTTTGCAGAGTCTCCACCGAAAAAAAACTATTTAAACACCTTCTATCAGTGTTTAATATGTCTTTGTGAGCAACATTGACCACGAATCTCTGGACCGGGCTTTGGGCCTTTTGGGGGACCTGATGCGGGTCCGGCACCATCCGCCCATCCACCTGGTCGTCTGCGGCGGGTCTGCATCCATCGCCTTGAGGCTGGTGACCCGGACCACGCAGGACGTGGATGTTCTGGCCACGCTGGAAGACGGACAGTTGCACTGCGCCCGTCCGCTGCCGGAGTGGCTGCTGGCCGCTGCCGAGGCCGTTCGCTCCGAACTCAGCCTGCCGATTCATTGGCTCAACGACGGACCGGCGGACGAAAACCTCTTTCGCCTCGGCCTTCCCGTGGGAGTGGCCGAACGACTGGTCGTTCGAGATTTCGGGGCGGCACTCCAGGTCAGCTTCATCAGTCGCTATGATCAAATCCACTTCAAGCTCTACGCGGCGGCCGACCAGGGTTGTCGGCATTTCACCGATTTGCGCAAGCTGAATCCCACGCCGGAGGAATTGCTGGCGGCCGCCCGGTGGACCTTCACGCAGAATATTTCCGACGCCTTTCGCCAGGTCGTCGTCGAAGTCCTCCAAGCCCTCGGCCACGGAGA
>JAPLUH010000091.1 GCA_026397675.1 Verrucomicrobiota bacterium | reverse complement strand
CGATAGCGCCCAGTCGGCCGAGCACCTCAACGGCATGATCGTGCTGACGATGCGCAGCGGATCGGAGGTGCGATTTCCGGTGGCCCTCAACCCCCGACTGGTACGCGGGACACCTCAGGAGTTGGCCAATATAGAACTTTCACCGTTCGGTTTGCACTGGCCCGATTTAGACGAGGACCTCTCGATCCGCGGCATCTTGGCAGGAGACTACGGGCAACCGGCAGGGACAGGTTCTAAAAAGCCTGCTAAGTGATCTAGGAGATCGGGGTTCAACCGCTCATCGACTCACAATAGCGGCGAAAGGACTCCTCTTCTTCGGCACTCGAAACACCCGCTACGATGTGACAGGCGAGACTACGGACCACGTGAGCTTGGATCGGATCCCAGTCAAGGCGCTTGATGACCAGAGCAATGACTGACGCAAAAGTGTTGCCGTTATAAAAACAAAATGGGGCCTGTCGGTGACATTGGCAGCAGAGGAATACAGCTTCATCCAAGGTCATCGACCGTCCGTGAGCTTGGACCCACAGATCGCGGGTTTTCTCGTAGCCCTCAGAGGTAGGCCGGTGGAGGGCGCCCTTGGCTCTGCATAGCACGGCATTCTGAGCCACGATCGTCTCCCAAGGGAAGGACTCCAGCCATGGCTGAGTGCGGGTCACAGTTTTCAGGGATTACTATGCCGCTTTAGCTTCCGATTTTATTGCTTTCAAGCGCTCAAGCTCTGCCACGCCTTCACTGATCAGGAAACCCTTCCCTGTTTTCGCAAAGATCGGCTCCGCCGCGAATCGATGCTGCATGGCCAAACCCTCAGCCATAAGTTCCTGAAAATTCGGATCGTCCTCCAAGTTGACTATGGGTCCCTCCGGCATGCTGAAGATGCTAGCAGTTCGCTCGCTGGGCGCAACAGTCCCGTCGATGCCCAACCAGCCTCGCCCCCAACTCGCCTCAATCTGACGATCGCAGGTTATCCCAGCAAACAGCCAATGAACTCGAGAGCCAGAAGAGACATTGGTATCGAGATTTTTTGGGGCAATTTGGGACAACTTAGACGTTAGATGCTGCGGAACGCTGCGAGCTGTTTTTGATTTTTGCTCAGTATTTATGCATTTTCTAGTTTGTTCCCACAGCATTTAGTGGATTCCTAATCCGTTCGGATCAAGAAAACCGGGGTCTAGCGCAGGCTGAATCAGCCGTCCAGAAAGCCGCCCAGAGATCGGACCTTCAGGCCTCTTTCTTGGCCGCCTTCACCTCGATGTGCAAGTCTCGCAACTGCCGCGAAGTCACCGCACTCGGACTACTGGTCATCATGCAAGTGCCCTTGGCCGTCTTGGGGAAGGCAATGACATCCCGGATGCTCGTCGTGCCACACAAAATCGCGCACAGGCGATCGAAGCCCAACGCGATGCCACCGTGCGGCGGGGCCCCGTACTTGAAGGCCTCCAGCATGTAGCCGAAACGCGATTGCGTCTCCTCGGGGGAAATCTGCAGCAACTCCTCGAAGATCGTCTTCTGCACATCGGCCTGATGGATCCGGATCGATCCCCCGCCCAACTCCACACCATTCACCACGATGTCATAGTGCTGACCGCGGACCTTCTTTGGGTCGGTCTTGAGGAACGGGATATCCTCGGCCACCGGAGCCGTGAACGGATGGTGGCTCGAATACCAACGGTTCATCTCCCGATCGAAGCCCAGCAGAGGGAACTCGATGACCCAAAGGAAATCAAAGCGCGTCGGATCAACCACCAGCTTGCCCTGGGTCTTGAGCACCTCAGCGCAGTAAAGACGGATCTTGCCCAGGATCTCACACGCATTAAGCCACTGGTCGGCGGCGAAGAGGATCAGGTCGCCCTGCTCGATGCCCAACTTCTCGGTGAGTGCCGCCTTCTCCGCCTCGTTGAAGAACTTCACGATCGGCGACTTCCACTCCCCGTTCTCCACCTTGATGAACGCCAGGCCCTTGGCACCGAAACTCTTGGCATACTCCGTCATGGTCTCGATCTGACCCTGAGTCGCACCGGCCAACCCCTTGGCATTCATGGCCTTCACCACGCCGCCACCGGCCACGCAGTTGCCGAACACACCGAACTTCGACCCGCGGAAGTCCTCCGTGAAATCCACCAACTCCATGCCGAAGCGCGTGTCGGGCTTATCGATGCCCCAGCGGTTCAGCGCCTCTTCAAAGGAGATCCGCTTGAACGGCGTCGGGATGTCCATGTTGAGCGCCGTCTTCCAGACCCGCTTCAGCAAACCCTCGATGAGTGCGTAAATATCCTCGCGCTCGATGAACGACATTTCGATGTCCACCTGGGTGAACTCCGGCTGGCGATCCGCGCGCAAATCTTCGTCCCGGTAACAACGGGCCAACTGAAAATAGCGTTCCACACCGCTGACCATGAGGATTTGCTTAAACTGCTGCGGCTACTGCGGCAGCGCGTAGAAGGTCCCGGGCTCACGGCGGTTGGGCACCAAAAACTCCCGGGCACCCTCTGGCGTGGACTTGAAGAGCGTCGGAGTTTCGATCTCCAAGAAACCCTGATCGTCCATGTAGCTGCGCGTCGCGATGGCCACTTTGGAGCGCAACCGCAAATTGCGCATCATCTCCGGGCGTCGCAGGTCGAGGTAGCGGTACTGCAGGCGCAGTTCCTCGTTCACCTTGTTGGCCACCTCGGGGTCGTCCACCTGGAAGGGCAAGATTGCCGAGGGGTTCAAAACGGTCATCGATTGGACCTGAACCTCCACCTCGCCGCTCAAAATCTTAGCGTTGCGGGTGCCCTCGGGCCGGACCCGAACCTTGCCCTCGATCTCAATCACCGACTCGGCGTGAAGCTTGGAAGCCACGTCGAAGAGGGCCGTCGGCAAGTCCGACGGATCGAACACGGTCTGGGTGCGGCCTTCACGATCACGGAGGTCGATAAAGAGGACACCGCCGAGGTCGCGTCGGGAGTGGACCCAACCGGTCAGGATGACCGCGCGGCCAGCATCCGAGGCGCGGAGTTCATTGCAATGGTGCGTGCGCTTCATGCTAAAATCAGAAGCCACAGTGTCGATCTGGCGGGCATTTTCAAAGGGTGAAGTTGAGCGCAGACAACCGAAACCCCATCGGAGGCGCATCAAAACCTCAAGAAAGGGAACAAGTCTACCGATGAACTCCTGTCATGGAACTAGGGCTCTCAGGGCTGGCCTCCGGCTTCGACTGGCGGACGCTCGTCAATCAATTGGCCGATGTCGAGCGATCGCCACAAAAGCGTCTTCGCGCCGAACAGGGCACACTGTTCAACCGCAACAACGCCTTTGGCAGCATTAAGACCCAACTGTCCGTGCTGAAGAACCGAACGGACAACCTGAGCTCCAACGACGTGCTCCAGGCCCGCAAGGCGACGGTGAGCGATTCCACGATCCTGAGCGCCACCGCCTCGGCCGGTGCCGCCTCAGGCACTTACGCCTTCAACGTCACCCAATTGGCCACCGCCTCCAAAACGGCGGGAGCCTTGGGCGTCGGTGCCAACCTGTACCCAACCAGCGACGTCACTTCCGGCACGTTGGCCAGCAAGGGCTTCAACCCGCCCATCAGCGCGGGCACCATCACCGTGGATGGTCAGCAAATCACTATCGACCCCACGGTCGACACGCTGAAGGACGTTTTCGATCGGATTGACGCGGCCACCACCAGCAACATTAAGGGGGTCTACGACGCCACGACCGACACAATCACCCTCAAACGAGTCGGCAGTAGCGATCCACTGGTCGTAGGAAGCGCCACCGACACCTCCAATTTTCTATCCGTAGCCCGGCTGTCCAACAATGGGACCAGCGAACTGACCAGCCCCTCTAGCCTCGGCAGTATCACGCCGGCCAATACCCTCAGCTTAGCCAATTTCCAGACGGCCGTCTCAGATGGCGGTGCCGGAGCGGGTGCATTCAAGATCAATGGCGTCTCCATCGCCTTCAACGCCTCGAGCGACTTGGTTCAGAACCTGATAGACCGCATCAACGCCTCGGCGGCCGGCGTGAGCATGAGTTACGACCGGGTCAACGACCAGTTCACCTTAACCAACAAGGTCACCGGAAACCTCGGTGTGGCCGTCGAAGACGTCACCGGAAACTTTCTTGCAGCCGCAGGCCTAGCGACCGGATCTACCTTCATTGCTGGCAACGACGCCCTGTACACCATCAATGGTGGATCGGTCCTCAGCAGCCACTCGAACACACTGACCGAGGAAACTACCGGTATCGAAGGCCTTTCCATCGCCCTCCTCAAGACCGGAGCCTCAACCCTTTCGCTCGCCTCCGACTCCAGCGCCATCAAGGGGGCCATCAAGAACTTCATCGAGGACTACAACCGTGCGCAGTCCACGATCGACTCCCTGAC
>JAPLUH010000437.1 GCA_026397675.1 Verrucomicrobiota bacterium | reverse complement strand
GCTGATAGTCGGAGTGGAGTCGGCCCGCCAAGGACAGACGAATCTTATCCACGAACCGGGGCAAATACAGCCAGCCAGACATCATTTCCCGGGCACTCCGGGGATGGATCACATCATTCATAATAAAGAATTACTGTTCGGTGAGCAGTTTTTCCACCTTGGTGGCCAGATCATTGCGTGCTTCAAGGTCCCGAAGGTTCCCCTTCTTGTCCACCAACCACATGGCGGGAATGCCACGGATGCCAAATTCAGAACCAAACTTGTTCTTCCAACCTTCTCCGTCGAAGTACTGCGCCCAGTTCATCTTGTGCTTGGCAGTGAAGGCCTTCAACGCGTCGACCTCTTCGTCGAAGCTGATGCCTACGATTTCGAAGCCCTTCGGGTGAAGCCGCTCGTAGGCGGCCACCACATTGGGGACCTCGGCGACGCACGGTCCACACCACGTGGCCCAAAAGTCGATCAAGACCACTTTGCCCTTCATCTGGGCGAGATCCACCTTGCGACCATCCGTTGCGGTGAAGGCAATGTTGACGGGTTTTCCAATGCGCTCCTGAGTTTTCTGCATCCCCTCGGCCATGGCACGCACCTGAGCAGGCACCTTGTCGGACTTGAGAATCTTGGCCAGCAACTCCTTGGATTTTTCGCCGCCGCGCAATTGAGCGATTTCGAGGTAGGCTGCGTAAATCTCTCCACGTCCGGGGAATTCCTTCTCCAGCACTAAAAGACGCTTCTCGAACTCACCGAGCACGGCATCCATTCCTTGAGACTGGAGTTTGCGCGCCTCAGCCACTGCCTCCTGCAGTTTTACCCCCACCGCAGCGGCGGCGGCCTCTTCCTGGACCTTCGCAGGGTCAGGACCCAACGCCTGCAGTTCAGCAACCTTGCCTTCGTTGCCGAGGCTCACCGCGGCCTCCAATAATTCTCGATACAAACGCCGAGACTCGGCCGCTTTGGGGTGATCTTTAAAACGCTCGTTAAACTCCCGGGCCTTGTCGGCGGCGATACCCGAACCGGTGGCTTTCTGCTGTCGAAAGGTCTTCACCTCGTCGGAAGTCGGCGGTCGCCCCTTCCACTCCGCCGGCGGAGTCGGAGGGTTCCCCTCTGCCTCCACGATGGCCCACGCCTTGTCGGCATCGTTCGGCAGCAACCGGCGCGCAGGAACGGCGGCCGTGCTGCCCTGGGCTGGAGCAGTCGCTGCCGACTCAGCCGTTTGAACTCTTCCGACAGACAGAGCCAATCCCGTCATCACGATCACCAGATGCTTCATTATCAATAAACGTGAACCGGGAGGGTAAGATTGCTAGCCGATTTTTTAACCCGATCCCAGAACCGTCTCTGGGATCGGGTCTGAAAGCGCCTCAGCGAGTCAGGTAGTACTTCTTGGTGTACTCTTGGACCATGCGCCAAGTGCTGTACTCGGCAGCCAGCGTGGACCAGGACTCACGAATCTTGGAGATCCACTGACGAGGGATACCGTCGGCGTCCCGGTTGAAATAGGTGGGGATCACCTCGCGGGTCAGGACGTTGTAGAGATTCTCGCTGTCTACCCGGTCTTGCTCATGCACGTCCTCCGGATGGGAATCCGGTCCGATGGAAAACCCGTTGGAACCATTATAACCCTCACGCCACCAGCCATCCATAATGCTCATGTTGAGGCATCCATGGGCTGTGGTCTTCATGCCGCTGGTGCCGCTGGCCTCTAACGGACGGCGCGGGTTGTTGAGCCACACATCGCAGCCGGAGACCATCTGACGGGCGACGTGGATATCGTAGTTCTCGATAAACACCAGGTGTCCCTTGAGTTCACTGAACTTCGAAAGGTGGATCACCTTCTGGATGAAGGCCTTGCCGTGGTCGTCTCGCGGATGAGCCTTGCCGGCAAAGACGAACTGAATGGGATGGCCGGAGTCCTTGACCATTTTCACCACCGCTTCGAACTGGTCGAAAATCAGCGGTGCCCGCTTGTAAGTGGCGAAGCGCCGAGCAAACCCGATGGTCAGCGCATCGGGGTTGAGGAATGAATCAAAGGTGATGAAGTCGCCTTGATGGAAGGTGCCGCCCTGCAGCAAAAGCCGGCGTCGGGCAAACTCGATCAACTCGCGACGGAGGCGATACCGGATAGCCCAGATTTCCTCGTCGGAGACCACCTTAGGATCGGACAAGCGCTTCCAAAACTCCGGAGAGTTGGCATCGGCGAACCAGTCCACCTCGGACTTGGCGGGATAGAGTTCGTGGAATTTCTTCTGCCAGACCTTGCGAACAGTTCCCTTCATCCAACCGACCAAATGGATGCCATTGGTGACATGCCCGATAGGTACCTCGTCCGGATTCTTGGCTCCGTAGAGTTCCATCCACATTTCGCGGCTCACAGCCCCATGCAGTTCGCTCACACCGTTGGCGGCCCGGGAATACTTCAAGGCCAGAACCGTCATGCAGAACGACTCGGCTGCGTTGTCGGCGACCACGCGGCCGAGATTCATCAGCGCCTGGTGGTTGATGTGCAGGTCTGAAGTAAAGGGGTGCCCCGCGTAGCCCATGAGTTCGCTGCTGAACCGATCATGGCCTGCTTCCACCGGCGTGTGTGTGGTGAAGAGGCATTGCTTTCGGGTTTCAATGCCCGCCTCGGTGAAGCCCGTGCCAGCGGCGATCTTCTCGCGCATGAGCTCGAGCGTCAGAAACGCCGCATGGCCTTCATTCATGTGGAAGGTGGACGGTTGGATGCCCAACGTGCGCAACAACCGCACGCCACCCACACCCAGGAGGATTTCCTGCATGATGCGCGTGGTGCTGTCGCCGCCGTACACCCGGAGTGTTAGGTCGCGGAACATCGGCTCGTTCTCCGGCCGATTAGTGTCCAGTAGGTATACCGGAATCCTCCCGATGTTCACGCGCCACGCCTGAAAACGAACGGTGCTCGCCGCGATCTTGACCGAGCAAACCACGGGTTCGCCCTGGGCATCCAAGACCGGTTCCATGGGCAAATTGGCCGGGTTTAGGTGCGTGTAAAATTCCGTCTGCCAGTTCTCATGGTTGACCGTCTGCTGGAAATATCCCTCTCGGTAAAAGAGCGAGATACCCACGAAGCCCAATCCGAGGTCGCTGGCAGATTTGGCGTGATCGCCCGCCAAAGCGCCCAGCCCTCCGGCCGCGATAGGCAGCGTCTCGTGGAAGGCAAATTCCGCCGAAAAATAGGCCACGGGGTTGGCTGCCAGGGCTGGAGCATTCAGGGCACCCCAAGTGGCTGTGTCGGACAAATAGGCATCGAATCGGCGCAATACCGATCGAACCCGATCGGCAAAACCCGGCTCCTGCAGGCGGACTCGCAATTCGTAGGCGGAGACCTCTCGCAATATGGCCACGGCGTTGTGGTAGAGGTTCTGCCAGCCTCGCGGTGAGAGGTCGTAGAACACCTCCTGAGCCTGTTGATCCCAACTCCACCAGAGGTTTCGGGCGAGTCGGTTGAGTCCAGCGGCCAGTTCGGTCAGTTCAGCAGGATGGATCGGATTCATGGATAGTCAGGGGGTTGAGCGACAGTTCACCTGTCGGTTGCCGGGTCAGCGTCTCCATGTTGAGAAGGTTTTCAAAAAATGGAAACCCCGAAAAAAACGAAAGGGCGTTCTCCTATTACAGAGAACGCCCCGATTGCTCGATCCCCACTCCAGCCTATCCGACTCTGAATTAGACCAGATAGCCCGCCGCTTGCGCCGCCGTAGTACCGTCGTGAACCAGGGACATGAGGGCGCGTGTCATCCCGGCCGGATTGGCGTGTTGAATAATGTTGCGGCCGTAGACGATGCCCGATGCGCCCTGGGCGATGAGTTGTTCGGTGCGCTGCAGGATCTCGGTGTCGGAAGCCTTGCCGCCGCCGCGGACGAGCACCGGAATGCCGCCGGCGATTTGCACCACGCGGTGGTACACCGACACGTCATCAGTGGGATCGGCCTTGATGATGTCGGCTCCGAGCTCCACGGCCTGGCGCACCAACGGCAGGATTTTATTAAGATCGCCATCGACCATGTACCCACCTGCCTTGGCGTTGGGCTGGAATACCAGGGGCTCGATCATCAGCGGCATGGCGTACCGGTCGCACTCGGGCTTGATGCGCAGGATGTTCTGAATGCACTGGTCGGTCACCTCGGGTTGCCCGGGGATCCGGAAGAGATTCACGACCACGCACGTGGCATCGAGGCGCAGAGCCTGTTCCACAGGAGCCTCGATCATCCGGCTGAAGAGAGTCCGTGGAAGATCTTGGCCGTAAACATTGGCCACATCAGTGCGAAGGACCAACGCGGGCTTCTCCTTGCCAGGCAGCGCCTGGAGGTGTCGGGCCTGCCCCACGGTCAATTGAACCGCGTCGGGTGCTGCGGTCACCACGGTTTGCACGGCCTTGCCAAGATCCTCAATGCCGGAGAGGAACCCGTATTCGTTGAAGAAGCCATGGTCCATCGCCACATCAAAGCAGCGATTGGACTTGGCATTGAACAGCCGATGGAGGCGGTAGGATTTCATGAACCCCGAAAGAATCACCCACGGAGCCCATGGCCGCCAATCCTGAAAGAAAACCGAAAGTTTCGTTCGCGAGCGGGACACACCTATCCAATGGACCGGTTTTCGCGCAAACTCACCCGCGTGTTCGAACTCCTTTCCAAGGATCCCTCTTCTCGGGCGCGGTTGGGCCGCCTGCACACAGCGCATGGCGTCGTCGAAACGCCTGTCTTCATGCCTGTCGGCACCCAGGCCAGCGTCAAGGCGCTGGATAACCGCGAGTTGCTGGAAATGGGCACCCAGATCCTCCTCGGCAACACTTACCATCTGTCGATTCGACCCGGCATGGACATTATCCGTCAGGCCGGTGGCCTGCACCGGTTTATGAACTGGTCGGGGCCAATTCTCACCGATTCGGGCGGGTTCCAGGTTTTCTCACTGGGTAAGATCCGCAAGATCCGGGATCATGGAGTGGAATTTCGCAGTCACCTGGATGGGTCTCCGATTTTCCTCGGGCCGAAGGAGAGCATGGAGATCCAGCGCACGCTGGGTTCGGACATCGCGATGGTGTTTGACGAATGCCCGCCTCACACCGCCGACCGCGACGAAGTAAACCGCGCCGTGAAGCGCACCCTCCGCTGGGCTGCCGAGTGCAAGGCTCAGCCGAGGGCCGAGGGCCAGTTGGTCTTCGGTATCGTCCAGGGCACCCACCATGCCGACCTGCGGAAGAAGTGCGCCGAAGCACTCGTGGAAATGGACTTTGACGGTTACGCCATCGGTGGAGTGAGTGTGGGCGAGCCAGAGCCCGAAATGATGAAGGCGGTGGAAATCTCCGAGCCCTACCTTCCTGAACACAAGGCCCGCTATGCCATGGGGCTCGGGACGCCGGCTCAGCTCATCGAGTTGGTCGCCCGCGGGGTGGACATGTTCGACTGTGTCTTGCCGACCCGAGTGGCCCGCAATGGAACCGCATTCACTCCGAAAGGCACCTTCGCCATCAAAGGCGGAGCCGTGAAGGCCGATTTCAATCCCATCGATCCGACGTGTGAGTGTTTTGCGTGCCGCAATCACACCCGCGCGTACATCCGGCACTTGCTCAATGTGAATGAGATCCTCGGCCTGCGTTTGGTCAGTATTCACAACAGCCATTTCTTCCTGAAGGTCATGGATGACGTCCGTATGCATTTGCGCAACGGGACTTTCGGAGAATACCGCCGGCAATTCATCGCCAATTATGTGCCGACAGAAAAGGTGCGCGCGGCTCGAGTGGCCCATGAAGCGCGCCTGCAAACCGCGCCCGAAGCCGCCCTCGAATAATTCACTCCCAGGCGGATTCAAGATAGAGGCGGGCGGTGGACTTCAGGGTTCTGAGTGACGGGGGCCGCTTGCGTCAATAGGGACTCTGAGTCTTGATTACGGACTACCCAATGATACGCCTGCTGACATGGTTTCAAGGAGACTGCCTCTGGCGAGTTTTCTCTCTCTGGGGGGGCATTGCCGGGATGTCTGCGGTTCTGATGTTTTCGGCTCCAGTTTCAGCTGCCGAAACTCGACCCATGGCGTCGACGGTCCCAGCGTCGAACCACTGGTCTTTCCAACCGCTCGCCCGGCCCGCAGTTCCCGCAGGGGCCCACCCGGTGGTCGCCTGCATTCGCTCCGCCTGGACGACCCCCGGCCGGGCACCGAATCCTCCGGCCTCCCCGCGCGATCTCATTCGTCGCCTGCATTGGGACCTCGTGGGCTTGCCGCCGGAGCCGCAGCTCGTGGCCGAGTTTGAGAGGGATCCGTCACGCCAACGATATGAGGCGCTGGTGGAGCAGCTTCTGGCGTCACCGCGCTACGGAGAACGCTGGGCCCGGCATTGGCTGGACATTGTCCGCTACACGGAAAGCCAGGGCTTCGAATACGACCGACCGCGAGACCATGCTTGGCAGTTTCGCGACTACGTCATTCGCAGCTTCAACGCCGACACCCCCTACGACCGCTTCATGCGGGAGCAGGTGGCCGGAGATGTGTTGGAGCCGGTGACCTCGGAGGGAGTCATCGCTTCGAGCATGTTGGTTTCGGGACCTTGGGATCAGGCCGGCAATTCGCAGGCCAACGCCACGCAACGGGCCATCACCCGGGAAGAAGAGATGGATGATCTGGTCAGCGTCGTTGGGCAAACCTTCCTGGGACTCACCGTCAATTGTGCTCGCTGCCACGATCACAAGTTCGACCCCATACCCATTGGTGACTACTACCGCGTGAAGGCGGTCTTCGACGGGGTTCGTCATGGCGATCGATCCGTCGAAGGCTCCGAAGATCTCCGTCTGCGCGAACAGCGCAAGTAACAGGGACGTCGCGAAATCCAATCCGAAGTCAACCAGATCGCGTCCATCGAGGCCCGGGGGATCGCCCGCATTCCGCGCACGGTCACCTCAACACCGATCGCACCCCTGCCTCGATTTCAGTGGAACTTCGCCCACTTCGAGGCCGCTGAGGTGACCGGTCAACTCCATGGCAGTGCTCAAATGACTGCGGGCATCTTGGAACTCCCGAAGCCGGAAGCCTACTTCCAGTCGATGCCCATCACTCGAGACATTCGCGAAAAGACTCTAAGCGTCTGGGTTCGTCTCTCCGACCTCCAGCAAGGTGGCGGCGCAGCCCTTTCACTGGAGCGGTCCGACGGCCAGGTTTTCGATGCGCTCGTTTTCGGCGAACGGCAGCCCCGCAAATGGACCGCCGGCAGCGAGGGATTCCAGCGGACCCGTGATCTCCAAGCCCCGGAAGAATCCGAAGCCCTCGGTGGCTGGGTCCACATGGCGGCGGTGTATTCTGCAGATCGAAAGGTAGCCCTCTATCGCAATGGTCAACCGTATGGAGAACCGTATGAGGTTCCCGCCTTGGTGACCTTCC
>JAPLUH010000528.1 GCA_026397675.1 Verrucomicrobiota bacterium | reverse complement strand
CCGTGGTGCACCGGGCAGGACTTGAACCTGCAACCTTCTGATCCGAAGTCAGAAGCTCTATCCAATTGAGCTACCGGTGCACGGGTAGGACTGACAGAGAAGACAGTGCCCATCCGGCTCAGGGGATGCAATAGCGACGCGATACGACGGGAAAATTGGTGCGAAATATCAATCCAACCCGCGGCCCGTCCGAGCGGTGTTATCACCGCCTCCATCCCGCTCCACCGTGGCACCGGTGGGTCCAATTTCGATGCGGCCTAAGGAGGCGGGTGCGGCCGATCCGGGTGACACCTTCAAGAATCTGGAGGCGAAGCGGTCGGGATCGGGTCGCGCCCGAACTTCAGTCGTTGGAGGTGTTGAGCTTCAGGCGGAGTGCCTGCACGACTTCGGTGGACACGAAGGGCGAGACGTCGCCCTTGAGGCGGGCCACTTCTTTGACCAGGCGCGAACTCAGGAACGAGTAGGAGTCTTTGGGCATCAGAAAAACGGTCTCCACATTCTCATTCAGTTTTCGGTTCATAAGGGCTAACTGAAATTCGAATTCAAAGTCGCTCACGGCCCGTAGACCGCGGACGACCGCACAGGCTTTGTGGCGAACCACGTAATCTACCAGAAGTCCTTCTAAGGTCTCGACGACGACGTTGCTTAGGTTCGAGACGGCCGAGAGCGCCATCTGCTTGCGTTCTTCCAGGCTGAAGAGCGGGTGTTTGGTTTCATTGTTCGCCACGGCGAGAATCACTTGGTCAAACATTTTGGCCGCACGCTGGACCACGTCGAGGTGGCCGTTGGTGATCGGATCAAAGCTCCCGGGATACACGACGGTTCGCATGGGCAAACGATAGCGGTTTTGGGCAAGAATGGGAAGGTGCCCCCCTACCAAGTCTTCGATCTTCCCCATTAGAGTTCGGCAGGCCATACTGCCTGCGGGATTGAATCCGAGGCGACTTTTGGAGTCGATGGAGGCCGTTGGTTCCACAGTCCACAACACCGATGCTCGTCCTCCTGACGCTGGTTGCAGCGAGTTTCTTTTTTGCACTCGCCGAATCGGCCCTTTTTTCACTGGGGTCGTGGCGGGCCCGTCGTCTGGTCGAATCGGGTCGCCGGGGTAGCGAACGGGTCGGCAACTTGCTTGCGCATCCAGCCGATGTCCTCGCGGCCATCGCTCTGGGTAACACGCTGTCCAACTCGCTTCTGGTGGCCTTGACCGTGGGCAGTGGGCTGGCGCTCGATCCGGGGATTCCCGGAGTCTGGTGGGCGGCGTTGGGTCTGCTCCTGCTGTTGCTGACGTGCGAGGTGACTCCCAAAGCTCTGGGGGTTCGAAGCCCAGAGGTCTGGGCCTTGAGAGTGGCTGAACCGCTGTGGCTCTTTGTTAGTCTCACTCGGCCAGTGCGAAAGATTGCGCAAGCTTGGGTGGATGGAGTCGTGGAGCGCTTGGTGCCCAAGTCCGCCAAAATTCAGACGGGTGTCTCGGACGACGAATATGCCGATCTCATTGAATTGGCCCATCAGCAAGGAACGCTGGGCGCTGGAGAAAAAGAGATTCTGCTGCAGGTGCTCTCGCTCGATCAACGCACCGCTGGAGATGTGATGCAACCGCGGGCCCGGATGGTGCTGCTTCGGGATGATCTGCCCATGGACCAGATGGTGGCGGAGGCCCGGAAATCGGGTCACCACTGGATCCCTCTGTACGATGAATCGCCCGACGATGTGGTGGGTGTGCTGAACACTCGGACCCTCTTGCTCGATTCCGACACCGACCTGTTTATGGCAATGGAGTTTCCGTCGTTCGTGCCCGAGAGCATGAATCTTCTGAAGCTCTTCGAATCCATGCAACGGCAGCGCCGGGGTGTGGCGATCGTGCTCGATGAGTATGGCAGCATCGCCGGTTTACTGACCTTGCAGGACATTTTGGTGTCCGTCGTCGGTCCCATCCGTCGGGAAGGGGAGGCGCAAGGGTTTGTCTTCGAATGCCTCGCACCGGGACGTTGGAGGGTCAATGGGGCCATGCGACTCGATGATTTTCGGCGCGAATATCCGGCGATGAATCCTCCCGATGACGTGGAGACCATGGCGGGGCTGGTGCTGTGGTTGGCGGATGTCGTGCCGGCCGCGGGCGAGGTGTTCCGTTTTCAGGGGCTGCGGATTACCGTCAAGCTGGCGGACGAGCGACGTATCCGAGAATTACTGGTGGAGACGGAGGCCACGCTGTGAGTCACGAGCTGATGCATTGGACTTCGGTGGCGGGTTGGCTCTTGGTGTCGTTCTTTCTCTCGGGCATGGAAGCCGGGGTCTTTGCACTGAGCCGACTCCGAGTGAGGCAGCGGGCTCGGGCAGGCAGTGGCAACGCTCGTCGTCTGCTCGCCTACATGGATCGGCCGGAGAACTTTTTGTGGGCCATTCTCGTGGGCAATACGGTGGCTAATTTTTCGGCAGTAGCGCTGATTTGGCAGGACCTCCAGGGATGGTCCAAGGGTCGCGAATGGACGTTGTGGCCGATGCTGCTGGGCATCGGACTGGCTATTTACTTGGTGTGCGAATTGTTGCCTAAGCGTCTGTTTCAGCGCATGCCCAACCGGCTCTGTTTATTACTGCTGCCGGTCTTTGCGGCCATCCACTGGATGCTCTCGCCCGCTGTGTTCCTGGTGGGGCGATTTGCGCAGGGGCTCCTTTGGGTGACCGGTGACCGTGCTCTCAGCAGCCGCCTCTTTGCCAATCGGGATGAACTTAAGGCCTTGATCCAATCGAGTACCGGTGAGCTGTCCAAGACGGAGCGCTCACTCATCAACCGCGTGATCGATGCTCAGAACCTCACTCTGTCACGGGTAGCCAAACCGTTAGATTCCGTCCAGACCATCACCGCCTCGGCCACCTTGGAAGAGATCCGGGACTTGTGTCGCCGGGAAGGGCGAACTCGCATGCCTGTTTGGAGTAGCCGAGGGGTAGGTCGTCGGATCGAGGGGATTGTCAGCCTCAAGGACGTGCTGTATTCGGATCCGGATTGCCAACGCAAGACGGCGCGGGATTGGTTGCGGCCAGCGCTGTTCTTGGAGGATTCACTGCGCATCGAGGAGGCTCTTCGGGCCTTTCAGCGATCCGGAGAGCATCTGGCGATTGTCCGCGGACCCGGTGGCGTCGAGGTGGGGATCGTGACGCTGTCAGATGTCCTTGGGGCGTTGTTCCTGGAGGTTCAATCATGAGTGACTCCTCTTCGGTTCTCGAAGTGGTGGGCAAGCTCTCACTGGCCTTGTCGCTGGTGGCGTTCAATGGGTTTTTCGTCGCGGCCGAATTCGCTTTGGTGAAGGTCCGGGACACCCAGTTGGAGGGATATGTCCAGCGACGCCACCGGCGGGCCGGGATGGTTCGCCATATTCTGGGTCATCTCGATGGCTACCTGAGCGCCTGCCAGTTGGGCATTACCTTGGCGAGCCTCGCTTTGGGATGGGTGGCCGAGCCGGTCTTTGCGGCGCTCTTAGAACCGGTGTTTGGCTGGTTTCAAATTGAGTCCGCCCAACTGCGTCACCTGCTTTCGGCCTCGGTGGGCATCATGGCGGTGACCTTTTTCCACGTTGTGGTGGGAGAGCAGGCCCCCAAATTCATCGCCATTAAACGCCCCCTGCCCGCGTCGCTCTGGGTGGCCTATCCGCTCCACTGGTTCTACGTGGTCACCTATCCCTTAATTTGGGTGCTGAACTGGACGTCGCTCTGGGTGTTGCAACGATTGGGTATCGAGACCTCGGGTCATGGTGAGGTGCATTCGGAGGATGAGCTTCGACTCATGCTGGGTTCCACGTTGGCTGCCGGCGGGAGTTCGGTCTTGGCCCGTGAAATTGTTCAAAACTCCCTCGATCTAGGCAGACGGCGGGTGCGGGAAGTGATGCGACCTCGGCGGGAGATCGTGGCCCTAGACATTCGGCGCCCCATTGCCGAATGCCTCCGATTGGCCGACGAGACTCGGTATTCTCGTTTTCCATTGAGCGATGGCGGAGATCTCGACCGGTTGGTGGGTGTGGTGCACGTCAAGGACATCTACCTGCGCCGGGGTGCGGCTGGGTTGGCTTCCGATCTGCAAGCCAGTTCCAAGCCGGTTATTTATGTCCCAGAGACCGCTCGCTTGGACCGGTTGCTGCAACTCTTTCTGGACCGTCGCCTTCATCTGGCGGTGGTGGTGGATGAGTACGGCAGTACCACTGGCATGGTGACCTTGGAGAACGTTCTCGAGGAACTGGTAGGGCAGATCCAAGATGAGTTCGACCAGGAGAAGCCGCGCATCGAGGTGTTGGGCGATGGCCAATGGCGATTGGACGGGTCGCTTCCGCTCTTCGAGTTGTCGGAGTTGGTCGATGAACCCGTGGAGGCTTCGGAAGTCCATACGGTCGGTGGTTGGATGACCGAACAACTCGGTGGCTTTGCTAAGATTGGCGATTCGGTGGCTCTCGGCAGCCATCAGCTGACGGTGTGCGAGTTGGATGGAATGCGGGCTTCGCGAGTCCTTTTGGTCCACACCAAGGCACCGGTCTCCGACGATCAGTGACTCGGGCGTCGTGCGGTCGGCCGTATCCGGTAAATTCCTAGAATCGCGGCGAACCCTAGCGTGCCAGCCCCGGCGGCTTCGACATAATGCTGGGTGGCCATCCCGGCCATGAGTTGAGTCAGGGTTAGAATGAGCCACAGGCCGGCGGGAAATGGGTTGGGCACCTCGGCAATGGGTTTTTTCACCAACAGCCAGACGCTGGCAGCCAGGAGAGCAATGCCAGTACCCATCCACTGGAGTCCCAGACCTGGCAGTGAGATGGGATGGCCGGCGATGGCCTGGGAGAGCCCTATGGACACTCCGGATAACACGGTCGTCCCAATGAGCACGCTCACGCCATAACCGGAGCGACTGCGCCAGGGGCGGAGCAGGTAGCGAGTGAGCCCACGGCTGGCCAGAAGGTGGCTGAACCAGATGAGGAGATTGAGTTTCAAGGCCGCTGGAGAGCGGGAGCCCAGAAGGGCCGTCATGATGGTTCCCACCAATGAAATCAACCCGGCAGCTGCGACCGTGTTCTGGGTCGGCAACCAGCGGTGGGTTTCAAGGGCGATGGCCAGAGTAAACCCTCCCAAGAACCCACTCGCTCCCCAAGTGGTTACCTCTTCGGTCGAGGCCCCGATGGCTGCGAGGCCGATGACTCCTGTCCAGCCCAGGATTCGCCCCGCCCATCGCACAAAGTGGGGGATGGGTTTTAAGGGGGCTCCGGGTATTGCCATGCAGTCGGACCAGAGAACACCAGAACGCGGTTTCTGGCCACCGGAAGCGATCCTCCGCCCGGTATTGAACTAGTTTGAGTCAACTGGGTGAGCATCGGCTGTCTTGTTCGCCGGGAGACATCGCAGTAGGATTCTATCCGTGACGCGCATCATCATCACGGGTTCCAAGGGGCGGATGGGTCAGGCACTGCTATCGTGTGCCAAGGATCATCCGCAATTGCAGGTCGTTGCTGGGCTGGATGTCGGCGATGATCTGGCAGCGGTTCTCCCGCAGGCCGATGCGGTCATCGACTTCACGCACCATGACGCCACCGCTCAGGTGGCTGCCTTGTGTGCGGCCCACGGAAAGGCCTTGGTCATTGGCACCACGGGTCACAGCGAGGCGGAGAAGGCGGCCATCCGGTCGGCTGCGACTCAGATTCCGATGGTCTGGGCCTCGAACTACTCGACCGGGGTGAACACCCTCTTCTGGCTCACGCGAAAGGCTGCCGAAATTCTCGGGCCTTCTTTCGATCTCGAAGTGATCGAGACCCATCACCGACTCAAGAAGGACGCGCCCAGCGGGACGGCGACCACCTTGTTGGAAATTCTGGGCGATGTTCGCAAGGTTCAGTTGGAGGAGGCGCTGCGCCACGGTCGGCACGGCATCGTGGGCGCACGCACGCCCTCAGAAATCGGCATCCATGCGGTGCGCGGTGGAGATGTGGTGGGAGATCATACCGTCCTCTTTGCCGCGGTGGGGGAGCGGGTGGAGCTCACCCATAAGGCCAGCAGTCGCGACACGTTTGCTCAGGGAGCACTTCGGGCATCGGCGTGGGTGGTCGGCAAGGCCCCAGGTATTTACAGCATGCAAGACGTGCTGGGCTTGCACTGAGCCGATTCGTCCCAGCCATCGTTTTGTCGCGTTGTATGGATCCCCGCCCGGTACAGGTTGTCGTCGCCTTGGGTTCAAACCTTGGAGACTCGGAGTCCCTGATCCGGTGGGCGATGGATCGTCTGGAAGACCGTTCGAGCAGGCCTCTGCGGCGTTCCTCGCTGTGGACCAGCACCCCGGTAGACTGTCCACCGGGTTCACCGATCTTCACTAATGCGGTGGCGATCTTGGTTCCTAAAGACGGAGAAACTCCGGAGTCGCTGTTGGCGTTTCTTCAATCTGTGGAGGTCGAGGCTGGGCGTCGTCCGAAAGTGGTGCACAACGAATCTCGGCCCCTCGATTTAGACCTGATCGCCTGGGATGGTGAAACCCGCGACACGCCACAACTGATCTTGCCACACCCCCGGGCCCAGGTGCGTCGGTTTGTGTTGCAACCCCTGGCAGAATTGGAGCCTGACTACCGTTTTTCTGGTGAGGAATCTTCGATCACTCAATCGCTTCAACACCTCCCTCCGGACGCTCTACTGGGAGTCTGCACGAGTGCACGGTCACCCTAAGTTCGGGAAGGGGAACATCAGAGGGTTGACGGGGCAGCACGCCCGGAGAATCTCTAGGTCGTGAGACACGCTCCGATCCCGTCCGCCTTGTTTGCCCAGAACCGAAAGCGACTTCGCGCGCTGCTCCCACCTGGGGCCATGGTCATTCTCAATGCGAATGACGTTCTTCCCACCAATGCCGACGGAACATTGAGGATGGTGCCCAACACCGACCTCTTCTACCTCAGCGGCATCGAACAGGAAGAATCCATCTTGGTGCTCTTTCCGTCCGCTGAGGACGAGCGCATGCGGGAGATGCTGTTCTTGCGTGAGACCAGCGAACTCATCGCCATTTGGGAAGGGCACAAGTTGACCAAGCCTCAGGCCATGGAGGTCTCGGGCATTCGATCGGTGCATTGGACGTCGGACTTTCCACGGATTCTTCATCGGTTGATGTGCGAGGCTCAGTCGGTCTGGCTCAATACCAACGAGCACAAGCGCGCCGTGGTGGAGGTCGAGTCGCGGGATGTGCGCTTCATCCGCGACCTGCGTTCCCGATACCCGCTGCATGATTTTCGTCGTGTGGCACCACTGCTCCATACGCTCCGGGTGGTGAAGGATCCGCTGGAGGTCGACCTCATCCGCCACGCCTGCTCCATCACGAAGGCGGGGTTCGAGCGGGTGTGTCGCTTCGTGGAGCCGGGCGTCAACGAGTGCGATGTGGAGGCGGAATTCGCCCATGAATTCATCCGTCGCCGCGGCGGCTTTGCCTACAATCCGATCATCGGTGCGGGCAAGAACTCGTGCGTGCTGCACTACCTCGAAAACGATCAGGTTTGTCGCAGTGGGGATGTGTTGTTGCTCGACGTGGCGGCCAGTTACGCCAATTACAACTCGGACCTCACACGCACCATTCCCGTCAACGGGCGGTTCACACGGCGACAACGGCAGGTCTATAACGCGGTGCTTCGAGTGTTGCGAGCCTCCATCGCCGGACTAACCCCGGGTAAGCGATGGAGCCAATGGCAGGCGGAAGCGGAGGATCTAGTCGCCGAGGAATGTGTCGGTTTGGGTTTGTTGAAACCGAAGGATCTGAAGGTCAAAGTCACCGATCCCTCGAAGAAGCCGGTCAAAAAGTGGTTCATGCACGGCAATGGGCATCCGATCGGCTTGGATGTTCATGATTTAGGGCACATGAATCAGCCCTTCGCCGTTGGTTGGGTGATGACGGTGGAACCCGCCATTTACATTCCGGAAGAAGACCTCGCAGTGCGTCTGGAGAACGATGTCATTATCACGGAAAATGGACCGGTCGATTTGATGGCCGACATCCCCATCGAGGCTGAGGAGATCGAGTCGATGATGAAGTGAGCGTGCGGTCGGTGATCGAGCTTCTCTTAGAAGTGAATTTCAGTGGGAACGCTGACGCTCCAGCTCCGGGATGAGTAACTGGAGTTCCGTCGTGGCGGCTCGGAGGAGTTCATCGATGAGGTCCCATCGGCCTGTGGATGCCTGGTTTTCCAGGCGTCCAGCAGCGGATCCCAGTCGACGGGCTCCCAAATTGTTCGCGCTGCCTTTCAGGGTATGTGCGGCCTCCTGTACTCCAGTGGCATTCCGCCGATGGAAGGAGGCAATTGCCTCCTCCAGGCGTGAGGGCGTGTCGCGCAGGAATAGATCGATGATCTCGATGACTGGGTCGGGTTCTCCATCGAAGCGAAGGGTTCGCAAGGAATCCAACAGGGAGGCATCGAGAATGGGCATCGAGTCCGGGCGCGACGCCTCCGAGGTTTGTGAGATCGGTCTCGCGAGGGTTGAGATCGGTGATGGAGTCTCTGTCGGCAGCAGTGACGGAGCCCCAACAGCCCGGTTGAGGACGCTCGGCAGTTGGTCGAGATCGAGCGGCTTGGTAAGAAATTCATCCATGCCGGCCGCCAGGCATTTCTCTCGGTCACCCGCCATGGCATTGGCTGTGAGGGCGATCAAGAAGGTGGGGGGCCGGTTCCCCAACTTTCGGTCGGCCTCCAGTCGACGGATCTCGCGGGCCGTCTCGTAGCCGTCGAGTTCGGGCATTTGACAGTCGAGGAAGACCGCATCGAAGGGGGACCGTTGCAAGGCTAGCAGCGTCTCGCGTCCATTGGAGGCGACGGCGACGCTGTGTCCGAGGCGTCGGAGTTGGGTGACAGCCAACTTCTGGTTCACGAGATTGTCTTCGGCCAGCAGCAATCTCAGTGATCGGCCCGTCGGAGTGTTGGTCCTGGAAATGGAATCGGCCGGACTGGGGCCGCTGAGCAGGCTTTCTCCGGCGGCCAGCGCCCGGAGCGCCTCCCGCAGTCGGGACTGTTTGAAGGGTTTGACCAGGTGACCGGCGATTCCCACCGTCCGCAACAAATTCGGATCCGGGCGCTGGGAAACCGCCGCTACCAGGATGATCCGCACGGATGCGATGGCAGCGATGCAGTGCACCTCGTGGGCCACCGTGAGGCCGTCCATGTCCGGTAATTGCAGGGCGATGAACGCAGCATCAAACGGGTGCCCGGACTCGGCTGCCTGTCGCAGCGTATCAATGGCCGCGGCAGCCGTGTGCACTTGGGTGACTAAGGCTCCACTGCGGCTGAGTTTATGCTCAAACGACTCGCAGGTGGCCGCATGGGAATCGGCAATGAGCAGTTTAAGGGGGTATAGAGTGGGTACTGAGGTGGCGTGAGTGACGATCTCGAAGACCCCGGTCATGGTGAAGGTCGAACCATGGCCTGGCTCACTGCTCACTTCGATGTCGCCACCCATCCGGCGGGCCAGCTCGCGGGAGATCGACAGGCCCAGGCCGGTGCCGCCGAAGCGCCGGGTGGTCGAACCGTCGGCCTGGGTGAATTCTTGGAAGATTCTTCCGAGGGCGGCCGGTTCTATGCCAATCCCAGTATCTCTAACCCGGCAGGCAATTCGACAGCGGTCTCCCTGGATCTCCAGAACCTCGATGACAACGGTGACTTCTCCCTTCTGGGTGAACTTGATGGCGTTACCAAGGAGATTGGTGAGTACCTGCCGAATGCGTCCCGGGTCTCCCCGGAGCATAGCGGGCAACTGATGATCGATCCGGGTGGCCACTTCGACTCCCTTGGCCTGAGCGATCTCGACCAGCAATTCGACGGTGTCCTCAACGATGGGTCTCAGGTCGAACTCGATGTTCTCGAAGGCCAGCTTGCCACTCTCGATCTTGGAGAAGTAGAGGATGTCATTGAGCACCTTGAGTAAGTTCTGGGCGCTGTGCAGGACGGTGTCCGCATGCTCGCGTTGCTCTGGGTTGAGCGGCGTGTCGAGAAGCAGGCGGGCGAAGCCGATGATGCCATTCATCGGGGTGCGGATCTCATGCGAGGTGTTCGCCAGGAACTGGGATTTGGCGCGTGCCGATTCGATGGCTACGTCGCGGGCCGCCGCCAGCGCCGCATTGGCTTCGTTCAAATCCTTTTCGGCCTGCTTGCGGGCGGTGATGTCTTCGACTGTGCCCTCGTAGTACAGGAGCTTTCCTGAGGAAGGATCCCGGACGGCGCGGGCATTTTCGCTAATCCAAATCTTCCGGCCGTTCTTGCGATAGACCTCACTGTCGAAGTGGTCGATCTTGTCGTTGCGGTTAAGGAGTTCTTCGAAGCGGTCGCGCTGCTTCGGATCGACATAGAGTTGGTGCTCGATGTCGGTTCGACTGGCCATGAGTTCGTCGACCGTGTCGAAACCGTACATCTTGGCCAGCGCGAGATTGGCGTTGAGATACCGTCCATCGGGCGTGGTCTGGAAGATGCCGTCGACGGCGTTCTGAACCAAGCCGCGGTAATTGGCCTCGGTGCGTTCGAGTTGTTCGCGCGCGGTCTGCAGTTCCGTGATGTCCCTGGAAAGTCCAAAGGTGCCCACGATTTGTCCGTCCGGAGACTGCAAGGGCATCTTGCTCGTCAGAGCCCAACGGACCTGACCATTTGTCAGACTCTCCTTTTCTAGGCGACCCAGGATGGGTTGGCCGGTCTGGATGATCGCCAGTTCGTCCGATCGGGCGGCATCGGCGTACTGGCGCTCAAAGAAGTCATGGTCCGTCTTCCCGATCAATTGCTTCGGGTCTGAGAAACCTACTCGGTGGGCCAGCGCACGGCTGGCTCGGGTGATTCGAGAATCGAGGTCTTTGAAGTAGATGGCATCCGGCGCGTGTTCGAGCAGCGCATGCAGCAGATCACGTTCTTGGGCCAACTGCTCCTCGATCCGTTTTTCTTGGGTGACTTCCCAAAAACTCCCCTGAAGGCCCACGGGTTGGCCGCTCGCATCGAGGAGCAGGGTCTTGATGACATGGAACCAATGGCGTTGACCATCGGGAGTGACATTGACTTCGGTCTTCTCCAGAGCGTTGCCGGTGCTAATGACCAGGCGGTCATCCTCAACGTAGCGGCGAGATAACTCCTCCGGAAACAGATCAAAGTCCGTGACGCCGATGAGTTGGCTCTTGTGCCGTTTGACCGTTCGACAGAAGGCCCCGTTCACGAAGGTGAAGCGGCCGTTGAGATCTTTACGGAAGATGTTTTGGGGCAGCGATTCTACCAAGGCCTGGAAGTAGGCCTCGTTGTCACGGAGGCGTGTCTCCGTTTGGCGGTGCTGCTCGGTGGTGGCAGCGAGGTCGGTGGCCTGTCGCCGAAGCTCCAGATGAACCAGGACTTGGCGAGCGACCGTCTGAAGGCCCGCCCGCTGGCCGGGATTGAGTCGTCGCGGCGACCGATCCAGCACTGCGATCACGCCGGCCAAGGCGCCAGAGGGGAGTCGTATCGGAAGACATGAAAGCCAGCGCCATCCCTCCGGCAATTGGGTCTGGGCATCGCGCAGTTCGATCCAGTCGTGGATGTTGACTGCGATGCGGGAGATGACCGGCAGAATGGCTTCAATGAAGTCCGGAGAGCATCCGGTATGTCCGGCAGGGATCCAGCTCAGGCCCTCTTCCAGCACCACTAAGGCCGCCGGAGCAACGCTGACCTGAGCTGCCAAGTTGGCGAGCTCATCGAGCGTGCCACCGGGTCTGGGGGCGGCGTTCATCATGGACTGGACTCTAACCTCCGCTCCATGGGTTGGTCACCCGGAAAGGTCTGGTCAGAACCGCCCACTGAGCGGCAGCGGAAAAGGGCCGAACCAAGCCTTTGGGAGCAAACAACCCCTTCCCTCGGGCACAGTGCAAAAGCCTTATCCTCCTCCGCGTTTCACGGCGAGCCCAAGCGCGGTCCTAAAGAGAATTGAGGACCGCACCCAGAGAACCCGAGTTTCAGTAGGGCAGGGGGAAACGGGCCGTCAGCGCCTTCACGCGATCAAGCACCTTCGCCGCGGTGGCCGGATTGGTGATATCTAGAAGCACCTCGCTGATCATGTCGGCCACGGCCAGCATCTCCGGTTCACACATGCCACGGGTGGTGACTGCTGGGGTTCCCAATCGCACACCGCTGCCCTCAAAGGGGGATCGGGTTTCGAAGGGGATGGTGTTCTTATTGGTCGTGATCCCGGCGACATCGAGGGCTAACTGGCACTGCTTGCCGGTCAGGCCACGGGCGCCGACATCGACGAGCATGAGGTGGTTCTCGGTGCCACCACTGACGATTCGGAAGCCGTTGCGCTTCATGCCCTCGCACAGCGCGGCCGCATTGCGGACAATTTGCTGTTGGTAGCTCTGGAAGCTGGGTTGCAGCGCCTCATGGAAGCACACGGCCTTGGCTGCGATGACATGCATCAGCGGGCCGCCCTGGATGCCGGGGAATACCTGCGAGTCAATGGCCTTGGCGTACTGAGCCTTGCACAGGATGAGTCCGCCGCGCGGGCCTCGCAGGGTCTTGTGGGTCGTTGTGGTGACGAAGTCGGCATGCGGCACCGGGCTCGGGTGAACTCCGGCCGCCACCAGGCCGGCAATGTGGGCGATGTCGGCTAACAGCATCGCGTCGACTTCTCGGGCGATTTCTCCCATGCGTTGAAAATCAATGCGGCGCGAGTAGGCCGAAGCACCGACGGTGATCATCTTGGGCCGATGCTCGCGGGCCATGCTGGCGAGCTGGTCGTAGTCGATGAGTTCACTGTCCTTGCCGACGCCGTAGTGGACGATCTCGAAGAATTTGCCGGAGAAATTGGCCTTGTTGCCATGAGTCAGGTGGCCGCCGTGGCTCAGGTCCATGGTCAGGAGCTTGTCGCCGGGCTTCAGCATGCTGAAATACACGGCCATGTTGGCTCCTGAGCCGGAGTGAGGCTGCACGTTGGCGTGCTCGGCCCCGAAGAGTTGCTTGGCGCGGCTGATGGCCAAGAGTTCTGCCTCGTCGACGTACTCGCAGCCCCCGTACCACCGTTTGCCTGGGTAGCCCTCGGCATACTTGTTGGTGAGAACGCTGCCCTGAACCTCCATCACGGCCGGGCTGGTGAAGTTTTCGCTGGCGATGAGCTCGATATTCTCGAGCTGGCGCGAACGTTCATGGCGTATGATTTCGGCGATCTGCGGATCAACGGAGGCGAGTGATGTGGACATGTCTGGTTCGATCTTGTTCACGCGGCGCTCGTGGCGGCCGCCTTCAAAAGGAGTTTGGATGAAATTTTCGACGAGTTGAATGGCCTGCTCCGGAGAGACGAAACGCGCCCCAAGGCACAGGATATTCGCATCGTTGTGCTGACGGGCAAGGGCCGCTCCCTCGATGTTGTGCACCAATGCGGCGCGGATTCCGGGAACCTTGTTGGCGGCGATGCTGATGCCCACACCGGTCGAGCAAATGAGAATGCCAAAATCGGCTTCTCCGGATGCCACCTTGCGGGCCACCGCCTGAGCGTAGTCCGGATAGTCGGCAGATTCCGGTCCGTAGGCCCCCTCGTCGAGCACATGAAGGCCCATCCTGGAAAGAACCGGGGCCAGGCTCTGCTTGAGGGTGAATCCGGCGTGATCTGAGCCGAGAGACACGGTCAGGGTGGGGCGGACGGTTCCGCCTTCACGGATGAATCGGACGGCTGCATCGACGGCATGGTGGATCTGGTCTCGGCAATCGAGGTAGCCCTCCAGGGGTCCGCCGATGGGGTCGTGGATGTCGAGGTCCAGGTCGCTGACGTTTTCCTCGAACTCGCGGAGGACGAAGAGTTTTTCGGCCGCTTCCGGGTAGAGTGAAACGATGCCTTCGACATGCCCTCGGGTAAGACCAAAAATGTAATCCGCTTCGCGGACCAGTCGTCCGGTCAGCATTTGGGCCCGGTGCTGCGAGATGTCTATCCCCATCTGGCGGAGCGCGCTCACCGAATGCGGGCTCACCACCTGACCATTCAGTGCGTTGATACCCGCCGAAACCACCTGCCATTCCGACGAATTCCCCGTGGCCTTACGGGCCAAAGCGGCAGCCATTGGGCTGCGGCAGGTGTTGCCGGTGCAGACGAACAGCAAGGTCTTCATGCGCTAAGAAAATCAGACATCCGATGGTGTTGCTTCAAGGAGTTCGGTCAACGCTGATGTCGATGGAGGGTCACTTCCGTACTGGATCGATCACCTGCGTTGCTTCGATGAGAGGGGAGGACTTAGTGCTGGCTCCAACCCCAACGACGGCTTAGGGGCCAGAAGACCCAGCCGGATTTTCCGACGATGCGCTCTTGGGGGAAATCGGGCACCGGCCACATCCGGGAGTCGGAGCTATTCATGGTGTTGTCACCGAGGCACAACACATGGCCGGGCCGGACTGTCACCTCGGCCTTGGCATTGGGGAAATTGGGCGTGCTCTGCGTCATCGCCTCAAGACGGGATTTTTGCTGGGCCCAGCGTCCATTTTGCGAGCCATCGGTGGTGACGGCCGTAGCGTTGGTGAAACTGCGCCAAATCTTTAATTTCTCTTCACTAATAGTAGTGAGCTGCTGCGCAGCCGAGGCGTCGCGGCTGTGCAGGAGTTCGTACTCCGCCTCGTGGGTCGAGAACCAACTGCCTTCGGCGAAGCCAATCCCATTCACGTGACCGGAGTAGCTGCTGGAGACCGGATGCTTGGCCGGGTCGAAGCTGTAAACGTCGGCGAAGCCGGGGGTCTTGGCATCTAGGCGCTGGCCGTTGATCACCACGTGCCGGTCGTCTCCGATGCGGACCGTCTCGCCATTGAGAGCCACCAGGCGCTTGATGTAGTGGGTGTTGGCCGTCATGCCCGGATGCTGCATCGACTTGAACACCACGGTGTCTCCACGACTCGGGTTCCGGAAATTGTAGGTGAGTCGGTCGACCATGAGGCGGTCGCCGGATTTGACCCGGCAGCGGATGATCGGTTCCCCTTGCTTAAAGAAGCGCTGGGGCAGGCTGCCTTGGTCATTGGCTAGGCCCATGTGGCGCATGAAGTCGTTGGGCCCCTCGCTCATGGAGGTCTTGACCGTGTAGGTGACCCGACCGACCTCGACATCGAAGGACTTGCGCAGGAGGCCGGTGATTCCGCCGGAACCCGACGACGGGCTGACGCCTCCTAGTTCGCCATCCTGTTCGGCGATCAACTCGAAGTAGTGCTGACCAAAGAGAGCCCATTCGACTGCTTGGACAGCCAAGTTGGGGACCGACTTGCCATTGTAGCGAAGATCTTCGCAGGTAATGCCGTTGAAGGTCGGTTGAGCCGATCCCGTGGGGATGGCCATGGGCTGGAAAAAGAATTGGCGGAAGGCAAACAACACAATCCCCATGGTGAGAAGGCCTTCGACGTTCTCGCGCATGGAGGCGTGCGGGTAGGCCATCAGAGAGGTTTGTGCGGTGGCCTCCAAACGCGTCATCGCCGCGGTGATGTCCTCACGGGTTCCTTTGTTCCGCATGCTTTCCAGATGGCGGATGGATGCTTCCAACTCGGTGACGCGTGCCGGCGTCAGGAGATCCCGCTGGTGGTCCAGGAGCTTCTGGGCCTGTTCGGCCAGGTGGCCCGCTTCCCGATAGCTTTTCCAGAATACGTGGCGGAATGGTGACATGCGGCACCGGGAAGGTCCGGCAATTCGGCGCGGGGATCTAGTCAAAATCCAAGCCCAGCTTCCTGCTGGCTTTCTGGGACCCGCCCAGCAGCACAGTTTGCTTCCTAGGCGGCGCGGAATCCGACAGGCTGACCGGCAGTGAAGCTCTTGTTTTTAGGGGATATCGTGGGCGAACCCGGTCGGCGCGCAGTCCGAATGCTCCTAGAAGACTTGGTGCACCGGGAGGGAATCGATTTTGTCGTCGCCAATGGTGAGAACAGCGCTGGGGGCAACGGTATTACCGCGGGCATCGCCGGGGAATTGTTCAGCTACGGCGTGGATATTATCACGACCGGCGATCATGTCTGGGACCAGAAGGAGACGGCGTCATTCCTCACCACTGAGTCTCGGGTGTTGCGGCCGGCCAATTATCCGCCAGGTGTGCCGGGCAATGGATCAATTGTCTGGAACAAACCCGGTTTGCCGCCGGTGGCCGTGTTGAACCTTCAAGCGCGGACCTTCATGCCGCCCATGGAAAACCCGTTCTTGCTCGCCCAGTCCGAGGTGGCTCGGTTGCGGACTGCCACTAAAGTTATTCTGGTTGATTTCCATGGTGAGGCGACCTCGGAGAAGATCGCTATGGGCCGCATGCTCGATGGCTCGGTTTCGGCGGTAATCGGAACCCATACCCACGTGCAGACTGCCGACGAGCAGGTTTTTCCGGGAGGCACGGCCTACCTGACGGACGCCGGGTTTACCGGTCCGCATGATTCGGTTCTGGGGCGTCAGGTGGAGCCCGTCTTGAAGCGGTTCTTGACGGGTTTGCCGCAACGTTTCGACGTGGCCAATGGACAAGTGCGTCTCCAGGGGGCCCTGGTGGACATCGATCCGGCGACTGGACGTGCTCAATCGATCGTCCGCATCTCGGAGTTGCTGGACTGATCTCGAGCTCTTCACCGAATCACCGCCCGTTATGTCCCGCGTTTCAAAAACCCAGTGGAGCTTCGCTGGCGACCTGTTCCAGGAAACGGTCCAGAAGACGCCCGAGTCGGTGTCGGAGCTGACCCAGAAGCTCAAGAAACAGTTGGAGAGCGGATTCGCGGATCGCAAGGTGGCGGGCGAGGTCTCCAACTTGCGGCTGCAAAGTTCCGGGCACGCGTACTTTGTTCTCAAGGATGCCGGAGCTCAGTTGGCTTGCGTGATGTTCCGGGGGCAGGGCGGGGCGGGGCGAGCGGCCCTTCGTGATGGAGCCCAGGTCATTTTAGGGGGCGACATCACGGTTTATGAGCCTCGCGGCAATTACCAACTGCGGGTCAACACGGTGGAGGTTCAGGGCGTGGGGGCGCTGCAGGCCGCCTTCGAGCGGTTGAAGGAAAAGTTGGCCGCAGAGGGGCTTTTTGATGCGTCACGAAAGCGTCCCATTGGCCGATATCCCGTCCGGATCGGGCTGGTGACCTCGCCGAGCGGTGCAGCCATTCAAGACGTGCTGCATGTGTTCTCGCGACGGTTTTGCCCCGAGGTAATCTTGGATCCGGTGCGCGTGCAGGGGGCTGGAGCTGCGCAAGAAATCGCCGCGGCCATCGGACGTCTGAACCGCTTTTCCCAGTCGGGGAATCCGCTGGATGTCATCCTTGTTACTCGGGGTGGTGGGTCACTGGAAGACCTCTGGTGCTTCAATGAAGAGGTGGTGGCCCGCGCCATCGCCGCCTCGGAAGTTCCGGTGGTTTCCGCGGTGGGTCATGAGATTGATTTCACCATCGCCGATTTCGTCGCTGATTTCCGTGCCGCCACGCCCAGCGCCGCCGCCGAAATCCTGACCCAAGATTGGGTGGACAGCCGCGAATTTGTAGAGTCAGCCGGTCGCCGATTGGCGGTGCTGGCTCAACGCCGCTTAAACCGATCCGGGGATATTCTGGAGGGCTCACTTCGACGCTGGATCCGGGTGCACCCGAGACGTCGGCTCGAGACCCGATCCCAGCAGGTGGATGAAACGATAGAATCCCTGCGCCGCGTTGCGGCCCGTTCGGTACGGACGTTGGGGCGACTCCTGGAGTCACACCGTCAGCGAATGCTCGCACAGCGCCCTCGGATGCGGGTGAGGGCGGGTCAGCAGGCGTTGCTGCGCCTTCGGTCCGCATTAATGCTCGTACCGGGGCGGAAATTACAGCGTCGACGGCAGCTTTTGGAGGGTTTGCTGGCCCGCCTGCGGTTGCTGTCGCCTCAAAATGTTTTGAATCGAGGCTATTCGCTCACGCTCGATGCCGAGACGGGAGCCTTGGTCCGGGAGGCAACGAGTCTGGTTTCTGGAAGACGCCTCCAGACCCGACTCCAATCCGGCGAGGTTTTCAGCGTGGTGACCCGGTTTTCCGAAGGCACCATCACCGGACCGTCTCCGGAGTCATCTCGTCCTTGAACTGCAGGCAGGTCTTGGGATTTCATTGGCGTGAAACATCAAGACACCGTGAAACGCTTTTCCATCCCTCTCCTTGCCGTTGCAGCGACGCTCATGGCCGTCACGGCCGGATGCGCCTCCCACTCCAAATCCAAGGCTTCTCTATCGATCGAGCAAATCATGGAAGAGGGATTCAAGGGCAAGACATCTCTGAGCGCCCGCATCTCCAAGGGGCAGGGCAATGAGGACGACTTTAAGAAGATGGCTTTTCTGACCAAGGAACTAGCTCTCAACCACCCCTCGAAGGGCGACCTCGCCAGTTGGACCGAGAAGACCATCGCTCTCAAGGGCGCTGCAGACTCCCTCGTCGCCGGAAAGCCTGGTGCGCTGGATGGCTTCAAGACGGCCGTGAACTGCAAGGCCTGCCATTCTGTGCACAAGGGGGACTGATCGATTAGGGCTCTTCTCTCGGCTTTTCAATCAAGGGCTACCTCGTTTGGGGTGGCCTTTTTTGTGCCTCGAAAAAGCGATGAGGATCGCGAGTGCTTCTCTCCGAATTGCTTAGCGCTTCCTCAAGACGAAGGCATCGGCATCAAATTCTGCGGTGCCTGAATCGGCGCGCAGTTCGGCATGGAGGAGGATCTCCCGCGGCGATGAGCCGTTCTCTGCAATGGGTCCGCCGGGCCTGCGGCGTCCGCCTTCGCCACGAGCCGGAATCGAAATATCACGTTTCAGGAGGGTCCAGTCAGCGGTGCCCGTCACACTTTGAAGCGGAGTGGATCCCTCATCGAACCGTTGGCCTCTGCGCCCCCATTCCACGTCGAGGCAGGCCCCAAAGCCAGAAACCGATCGGGTGCGCACCCGGGCCTCCCATTGGTAGAGGCCAGGAGCCAGCAGAATTCGTTTTTGGAGTGACGTCCGACCTTCGGCGGCAGAGGCGGTGATGCGAAAGACCGAGGAGCCCTCGTCGGCCTCGATCCGAGTTGCAGGGCCTTCTTGCTCAGGGGAAGTGGACGACCATTCGGTCAGGTGCATACGACCCTCGTTGTCGAACTCGCCCGGCTGGGGTGGTTGGTAGCGCTGACCGGCGAAGGCAGCCATCCGTTGCCGAATCCTCTGCCGGGTGGAGTCGACGGCGCGTTGCACCGGCGGTAGTTCGGCCTCGCGACCCTCTAGGACGAGTCTCTCCCGCAGTCGGGATTGTGCATTGCTAAATACCCCATCCACAAACTGCGGTTGGAATACGGTATTGGTCAGCTCCCGCATCCGATGAGTCAGTCGATCAGCCATGACCGGGATAGAAAAAAGCCGTTGGCCGAGGATGCTGCTCAAGGGGGGAGTAAACGATCCCCGGGGGCTTCGCCAGAGCTGGTCCATTCCATGCGGCATGAGTACCAAGAGGTCGGAAGCCGGCACATGGTACACCCGATAGTTGTTTCGGTTTCGAAGGTAGCCATCCCAATCGTCCAGCAGGATTTGCAGAGCCCCGAGCGTGGCAATGCGATCGATGTCTAGATGCCGTGATACCTGCTGCAGGCGCTCGGCCGGATCCTGCACCGCGAGGGACTGACGCAGGGCAATGAGGTCCGACCAATCGGGAGCCCCCTCGCCTGAATCCCGCTCAAGATTGGTGTCCAAATCCTTGAGGAACCCCGGGTCATAAAAATTCCCTTTCGACGATCCGAAATGCTGCTTCAGGAAGGCCTTGTCCCAGCCACCCTTGAGCACATAAATGCCCAGGTAGCGACCATTCAGGGAGACGAGGGCTCGAGTGGCCCTGGGTGTTGGCAGGCCTGACTGGAGAAACATCTCCGAGGCTAATATCTCATCGAGACGCGAGGCGTCCTGAACCGAGTTGTTGAGGTGCAGCTTGCGATGCCCGCCACAAGTTTGTCCGTCCTGGAACTTGCCGAAGTTCAAGGTGAGTGCCGGTAGATCGTCCACGGGACGAAAACTTCCGGCCGCCCCTTTGAGATGGATGGCGACATTGGTCCAGACCTGCCCACCGGCCCGCACGGTTGCCGAGGAATCCGGATCGTTTTCTCGGTTCCAGGGCCCGCCCGAGTTCCGGAGTTTGGCCAGATCGGCGCGGCGCACCTGAATTTCCCAGTGCAGCACCGGCCCATCGAAGAGGGGTTCCCGAAGAATCTCGGCTGAGGTGGTTCCGGCGTAGGCCTCGTTACTGGCAAACCCGGGTAGCAGGCTCAGCAATAATCCGAGGAACAACAGACCGGTCGTTAGGGACAGCCGAAGCGGGCACGGGGTCCTAGGGATTCGGTCGGCAGACATGTTCAACGGGGGGATGAGTCGATTTAAACAAAAGCCCCGCCGGAGGGGCGGGGCTTTGATTTCACACTTCAGACGAGGGCTTCTTCGCCTTCCAAGAAGCCATTGAGCTGCCGTAGACGCGTCGGGTGGCGCATCTTACGGAGCGCCTTGGCCTCGATCTGACGGATGCGCTCGCGGGTCACCTTGAATTGCTTGCCCACCTCTTCGAGGGTACGGCTGTAGCCGTCCAAAAGCCCAAACCGCAGCTCCAGCACCTTACGCTCGCGTTCGGTGAGGGAGTCTAGCACGTCGGCCAGCTTTGCTTTCAGCAAGCTGTAGCTGGTCATGTCGGACGGATTCTCGGCGGCCTTGTCTTCGATGAAATCACCGAAGTTGGTGTCGTCCGAGTCGCCCACGGGGCTTTGCAGCGAGATGGGCTGCTGGGCCATCTTGAGAACGGCCCGGACCCGCTCGACCGGCATTTGCATCTCATCGGCGATCTCCTCAGGGGTCGGCTCGCGGCCGAAGTCCTGGATCAACTGCTTCTGCACGCGCATTAGCTTGTTGATCGTCTCGATCATGTGCACCGGGATGCGGATCGTGCGCGCCTGATCTGCGATGGACCGGGTGATCGCCTGGCGGATCCACCAAGTGGCGTAGGTCGAGAACTTGTAGCCCCGGCGGTACTCGAACTTCTCGACCGCCTTCATCAGGCCCATGTTGCCCTCTTGGATGAGATCGAGGAACGAGAGACCTCGGTTGGTGTACTTCTTGGCGATGGAGATCACCAAGCGGAGGTTGGCTTCGACCATCTCGGTCTTGGCCTGCAGCGCCTTCCGCTCGAAGTGCTTCAACTGACTGAAGGCAGCGGTGTATTCGTCCAGCGACATGCGGACGAATTCCTCCAGCGCTTTGATCTTCCGCTCCTCGGCATGGATGATGGCCAGGGCCTGAGCTGAGCGCTTTTGGGGCTCGAGCTCCTTGATGGAACGGACGGACGTCTGGAACTTCTCGTGAATGTTCTCCGCCACCAGAGACATTTCCTCGATGACCTTCTGCTTGTAGTAAAACTTCGGGAAAGACTTCTGGAGCTTGTCGTCGAGCTTTTTGAACTCGGCGATAATTTTCTCCCGCTTGACCTTAGACTCTTGGTCTTGCAGTTCGCGCCAGTACTCGTCGACTTGCTGGTCGATGCCGCGGACATCCTTGGTCAGCTTGCGGAGCGTCTTTAAGTGTTCCTCGCGGATCTCGATCTTTTTGTCGACGATGACTCGGTCAAAACGCTCCTTTGGCGGTTCCGAGGTGAGCTTTTCGGCCAGTGCGATGTGCTCTTTGCCGGCGAAGCCGAAGGAATAGATGATCCGCTTGACCTCGTTCTCGTTTTCCTCGATGCGCTTGGAGATTTCTACCTCTTGCTCGCGAGTCAGCAGCGGGACCTGGCCCATCTGCTTGAGGTACATGCGGACAGGATCGTCCAAGATGTCGAGCCGCGACTTGTCTTCTTCTTCTTCTTGTTCGGCCGCCTTGGGACGGTCTACTTCGGCTTGATCAACGATCTCGATCTCGAGGTTGCGCAGCTTGATGTAGATCTCGTCCATCTCCTCCGGAGACATGGGCGTGTCGGCCAGAACGTCACCGATATCGCTGTGAGTCAGGTAGCCCTGCTCTTGAGATTGGCGGACCAGTTCTTTGATCTTCTCGGTGATGTCCACACCGGAGG
>JAPLUH010000063.1 GCA_026397675.1 Verrucomicrobiota bacterium | reverse complement strand
CGATTTTGAACTTTTTGCACAGGTCGCGCATGCCCCCGGATTCCAACTGGAACACCCCCAGAGTCTGGGCGTTATTCAGCAAGTCGTAGGTCTTGGTGTCGTCGAGCGGCAGGTTATCGAGATCGAGCTGGAGACCGGTGGACTTCCGGACCATCTCAGCGGTATTGCGGATGACCGTCAGGGTCTTGAGACCCAAAAAGTCCATCTTGAGAAGTCCCAGGTCGCCGACCGGCCCCATGGCATACTGGGTGACGATATCGCCCTCGTCGTCCTGCTTGAGCGGCAGGAGGTTCACCAGCGGTTGGGCCCCGATGACCACGCCGGCCGCATGAACGCCGACGCTACGAGTCTGGTCCTCCAGGAGGAGGGCCGTGTCGATGAGTTCACGGGTCACCTCTTCCTCGTCGTAGGCCTGCTTAAACTCGGCGTTCTTCTGGAGCGCGTCCTTCAGGCCCCACTTCACGTCGGTGATCATCTTGGCCAGTCGGTCGGCGTCACCGACCGCCAATCCCATGATGCGACCCACATCGCGAATAACCGACTTCGCGCCCATGGTGCCGAAGGTGATAATCTGAGCGACGGCATCCCGGCCGTACTTATCCCGGACGTAGCGAATTACCTCCGCGCGGCGGTCGTCGGCGAAGTCGATGTCGATGTCGGGCGGGCTGACACGTTCTGGATTGAGGAATCGCTCGAAGAGCAGCCCATAGCGCAGCGGGTCGACGTTCGCGATCTCCAACAAGTAGGTGACCATGGATCCGGCGGCCGATCCGCGCGCCACGCAGGCGATACCGTGGTCGCGGCCCCAACGAACAAAGTCACCGACGATTAAGAAGTACGAAACATAGCCGGTCTTCTCGATGACCCCGAGTTCCAGCTCTAGGCGATCAAGAATTTTGCGTACAGCCGCTTCAACTAAGACCGGATCCGGTGGCGCCTGCGGAACCGATGACGCCTCTGGGGCCGGACTGATCGGGCTAGCGGTTGCGTCGACCTCCGGGGCGGGCGGTGGGGGAAAGAGGAACACCAACCGTTCCGGGTGGGTCACGGCCTCGACCACGATGGTCGAGCCGTCGACATGGGCCTGGATGGAATAGCGGAGCCGCAGGCCGTCGCAGAGGAGCTTGCGCAAGTATCCCTCACGGGTCCACGTCTCGGGCGGCTGGAATACCGGGTAATGCTCCGCACCCTTGCCGTAGCGGATCTCCAAATTGCATTTCTCGGCCACCTCGACCGTGTTGAGGACCGCTTCAGGCACCTCGGTGAAGAGGTGCTTCATTTCTTGAGCCGACCGCAGGAAGAACTGCTCCTGCTGGTAGCGCATCCGCTTGGCGTCGCTCAACTGCGACTGGGTGCCGATGCAAATGAGACAGTCGTGCGCCCGCGAGTGGTCCTTCTGAACATAGTGAACATCGTTGGTCGCGACGCACTTGAGTCCGAACTCTTTGGCCCAGGGAATGAGCTGTCGGTTGACCTTGGCCTGTTCCGGAATGCCGTGATTCTGGAGTTCGAGGTAGAAATTTCCCGGCCCGAAGGTCTGCTTGAAGAAATCGATCGTGTTCCGGGCGCGCTTGAGATCGTCCTTGAGGATGGCCTCTGGAATCTCACTGGCCAGACAACCGCTTAAGCCGATCAGGCCTTGTCCGTGCGCGGCTAGGATCTCCTTGTCGATGCGAGGCTTGTAATAATACCCCTCCAAATGGGCGGAGGTGACCAGCTTGATCAAGTTCTTGTAACCGATCTCGTCGCGGGCCAGCAGCACCAGGTGGTGATAGACATCGCGCATTCCCCCAGAGCCTTGTTTCTTCTCCAGGCGCGATCCGGGAGCGATATACACCTCGCAACCGAGGATGGGTTTGATACCCGCCTTCTTGGCGGCTGAGTAGAACTCGATCGCCCCGAACATGTTGCCATGATCGGTCATGGCGACAGCGGGGAAGTCTAACTCCTTCGCCCGGGCCATCAACCGGTCGAGGCGGCAGGCAGCGTCGAGCAGGGAGAACTCGGTGTGAAGGTGCAGATGGGCGAAGTCGGCGGGCATCGCGTTGGCAACTATGCGAACCAATCGCTCCGGCAACAAGCACCCGGGCGTGTCGTCTCAAAGGCAGCACAGCCTTTGCAGAAACAATCCACCGCTAGAAACACCTGAGGGACAGCTCCAAGGCAGGGCTTTGGCTCGATAGGATACACCGGATTTTGGTCAAAAAGGGGCATTCCGACAATAATTAGGCAGTCTTTGGACGTTTTGCTAAGAGGCGGCAATCACTAAACCACGATGGCAAGGCTTAAGCTTAGTGGACGACGTGGAAACAATGATCCCAAAACCCGCGCAAGCAGGACTCGGATCACTCCCCGCCGCCGGGGCCATCATGGTTCCGGCACCCGTCCCACCCCCATCCCCGAACGGTTCCGGCAAACAGGCTTGAACCGGTGCTTCTGAA
>JAPLUH010000151.1 GCA_026397675.1 Verrucomicrobiota bacterium | reverse complement strand
CCGAAGGACGAGCGCAGCCTCGGCCAACTCACGCTACGCGAAGCCCTTGTAGCCCATCGAAAACAATCCGGCTGCGCCGAATGCCATGCCCGTTTCGATTCCATGGGTTTGGTTTTTGAAGGCTATGGCCCTGTGGGTGAGCGACGGGCCGTGGACCTGGCCGGACATCCGATCGATGCGCGTGCTGAGTTTCCCGGCGGCGCTCAAGGCGAGGGGCTCGACGGATTGGTGGGTTATCTCCGACAACACCGCCGCGACGATTTCCTCGACACCGTGTGCCGCAAACTCCTGGCCTATGGATTAGGTCGGACACTCATCTTGGGTGATGAACCCCTCATCGCAGAAATGAAGTCCCACCTGAGCGCCAACCACCACCCCTTCAGTGGCCTGTTGGAAAGGGTTGTCACCAGCCGACAGTTCCTCCACAAACGCCTACAGACAGGCCCTCAGGATCCCGTGACTCGAAACTAAACTAACCATGTCTTCATCCTCACGAGAGCATCGGATAAATCGCCGAACCTTCCTCCGTGGCACGGGCGTTACCATGACCCTGCCCTGGCTAGAATCCGTCCGGGTCTGGGGTGCGGCCACCCCGACCGGAGAGGCTGCTGCGACGGCCTATCCACAGCGCTTCGCAGCCCTGTTTGTTGGAAACGGCATTAACGGCGACCACTGGTGGGCCAAGGGGGCCGGAGCCCAGATGGAACTGAGCAAAACCCTCGAACCACTGGCGCCCTTCCGGAATCGTCTCAACGTCATCCAGGGCCTCTTCAACCGGCCTGCCGTAGGGTTCGGCATTCATCCTGGGCAGACCGGCAATATTCTCTCGGGCATGCCTCTCATGAAAGGCGCGGTGCTCCGGGGCGGCATTAGCATGGATCAAGTCCTGGCGAATCAAATTGGGCAGGACACGGTCCAACCCAGCCTCGTGCTGGGCTGTGAGCAACCCATCACTGGATACCACGAGAGCAATTTCTCGATGGCCTACAGCTCCCATATCTCCTGGCAAAGCGCCGACTCGCCGGTGCCAATGGAAGTGTACCCATCGCTGGCGTTCGACGCCCTCTTCGAGAACCGCGGCGACCAGCGCACCCGGAGTATCCTCGACCGAGTCCGGGACGACCTGTCGTCACTGAGTCGCTCGGTCAGTGCCGAAGACAACCGTCGCCTCGACGAATACCTCTCGAGCGTCCGCGAGGTGGAGAAGCGCGTGGACCGCATGCGCGGAGACACCGCCAAGGCGGCGGATCGCGCCCGTGACAAGGGTCGACCGATGGTGACCATGAAGCGTCCTGACAACGGTCTACCGGAGGACATCCGCGAGCACATGCGACTCATGTGCGACATCGTCGCCCTGGCCTTCCAGACCGACAAAACGCGCGTGGCAACCCTGGTTCTCTGCCGCGATCTCTCGGGCCTCTTCTACCCCTTCCTCAACGTCCGCGATGCGCATCACTCGGCCTCGCACAACGACCTATCCGAATCGTACGAACGCATCTGCCGCTATTACGTCGGCAACCTCGCCTATCTGGCGGGCCGCCTCGATGCGATGCCGGAAGGGGACGGAACCGTCGCGCTTTGGCGACGCCGACGCACCGCTTCAGGGCATTTGACCCGTCGGCAACTCCGGAGATCCGATGCGGCGGTTCGTCGCCTTTATTTTAGCGTGGCCTCGGAGACTTTTGAAGTCTCACGGGCCGCCTTGAATTCACTGCCCACATTCCACTGCGGGGTGCGACGGTCTTCGGCCAGGCGCCAGAGAATGTCGTAATACAAGCGCAAGTCCTCGGCAGCCCCGCTGAGGTCCCAGTCGGGTTTCACCTGATCGCTGACCTTGTGGTAATCGCGCTCGATGTACTCATTGACCTTGGCCTCGCCATATCCAGTCGGCTTGCCGAGGTAGTCATCACCGGCCTTGATGTACAACGCCGGCACGCCGCCCTTCATGAACTCGAAATGATCGCTGCGGTAGAAGCCACCGCGTTCGGGATGCGCATCTGGCAAGACCACCCGACCGCGGGACTTGGCCACGGAATCCAGGACCGCATCGATCGTTGAAGCACCCCGGCCGATTTGGCGAAGGTCACGAGTCCGGCCCCACTGGTTGGCTCCATCCATGTTGAGATTGGCCACCGTCTTGGCCAATGGGTACACCGGCTGCGCCACATAATGCGCCGCACCCAAGAGCCCCTGCTCCTCGGCCGTCACCGAGAGAAAGAGCATGGACCGTTTCGGCGCCTTGGTGGCGGTGCCGAATGCCTCAGCCAGTTCGAGGAGTCCAGCCGTGCCGATGGCGTTGTCGGCGGCCCCATTAAAGATCTGGTCGCCCTCGAGGCTCGCGTTGCGGCCTAAGTGATCCCAGTGCGCGGTGACCACGACCCACTCGTCGCGGAGCTTCGGATCGCGCCCCCGAACCATCCCAAGCACGTTCTTGGATTTCAGCGAGCGGGACTCATTGTGTGCCGTGAACGCCGCCTTTTGCTTCAAGGTCACCGGTCGAAAACCCGGCTTCCTGGCAGCCTCCTTCATGGCCTCATAGGTGGTTCCATTGGCTGCGAAGAGCTTTTGTGCCCGCTCCAGGCTCATCCAGCCCGCGATGTCGCTCCGAGGGGAGTCATTGGACTCCAAATCGAAGCGCTCACGACCCCAAGAGTTGATCACCACGAACCACGGATACGCCGCCGGAGCCGTCTCATGGATAATCAACACCGCAGCCGCACCCCGGCGACCCGCCTCCTCGAACTTGTAAGTCCAACGGCCATAATAAGTCATGGCCTTGCCACCGAACCACTTCGGATCGAGCTGGTCGGGCTTGGCCGGATCGGGAATCGGCGGATCATTGATGAGGACGACGATCGTCTTGCCCCGCACATCCACATCACGAAAGTCATTCCATCCGTACTCCGGAGCGTGGATCCCGTAACCCATGAAGAGCACATCGCTTTCCGGCAGCGCCACATCGCCACCCAGACGAGGGCTCCAGGCCACATAATCCTGAGGCCCCACCAGCGCTTCTCCCCCGAGAGTAAAGCCCACCGAAGACTTCACCCCCACGATGGGAACATCCTGAGTCCAAGATCCGTCAGGCATCCCTGGCTGAAGACCCGCACGGCGAAATTGCTGCACCAGATAACCCACCGTCTTGGCCTCACCCGGAGTGCCCGGACCGCGCCCCTCGAACTCATCACTCGCCAAGACCCGAGTGTGTTCGAGGATTTGTGTCGATTGGATGGAAGCCACTCCCCGCGGATTGGCCGCCCGCCCCGGACTGGCCAACAATACCCACAGCGGCAACGTCATCACCGCCACCCGAAGTCTCCATAGAATCGACAGCATGGTCGTGTCATGGAAATCACAACTCGCCCCTGAAGCAACCTTCCCTGCAACGAATGTCCTGACTCTTTTGAAAATGTCCCTGGATAGATTCGACAAGAAGGACCCCTCGGAGCCGATCCCAAGGAGCCCCACCACCCTCACACCACCCGCGCACCACCGCCCTCCGACGACCACACACAATCAACCAACAACCCTTTGGACCGACTGCGCCCCTGAGACTTCACGAAGCAGCAGCGGAATCGGGCCGAAGCGAGCATTGGAAGCGATCATACCCTCCCCTCGCGCACAGCGCGAAAACTCCATCCTTTCCCGAGCTTCCCTGCGAGCGCAGGACCGTTCCCGCGGAGCCCCGGCAACGACATCAGAATAGTAAAGAGTGTCCCCTTTTGTGTAAATAGGTGAGACCGACCCTTTCTGTGAATTTGACAATCTAGGCCCGGCGGTTCGGTATTTATAATGAGAGAAGGGTTGCACGAGCCCTCCTTCATCGGAAATTCAAACCCTCCTCGAAGGTATCATGACTTTGAACGAAGATCCTCTTTGGAATCGGTTGGTCGCCTTTGAATTGGATAACATCGGCGACGCGCTGAGCTTCACTCAACGACTGGCCCGCGAGAACGGTTGGCACCTCGGATTCGCCCGACGGGTCATCGAAGAATACCGACGCTTTCTCTTCCTCGCCTTGCGAGCCGGCCACTCGGTCACCCCGTCCGATGAGGTCGACCAGGCTTGGCACCTGCATCTGGTCTATAGCCGCTCCTACTGGGACGAACTTTGCACCCAGGTGCTGCAACATCGGTTGCACCATGGACCCACCCGGGGCGGCCCCGCCGAAGACGACCGATTCCTAGAAAATTATGAGGCCACCCGCGCCAGCTATCGCCGGTGTTTCAACTCGGAACCCCCGGCCGACATCTGGCCTGAGCCCGAAGTGCGTTTCGCTCCTCAGGCCCGCTGGCAACGGATCGATCGTGCCTCTCACTGGTGCCTGCCCAAGCGCGCTCTGCGACGAACAGGCTTCGGCCTGCTGGGGATTCTCGGACTCTCCGGCGCGGCGGTCGGCTGTTCGGAGGTCAATGGCGAGGCACTCATCGGCAATGGTCTGTTCATCATGGCCTCCGTCGTCGTGGTGGCCGCAGGCTTGGGTTGGCTCATGTTCCGCACCGCCCGCGGCGGCGACTCCGGCAGCAATTCCGCCTCCAAGCACGGTTCTTCCGGTGGCGGAGACGGAGGCATCGGAGGCGGCTGCGCGGCCGACTCGGGCGGCGGCCACCACGGCCATTCGGACGGGTCCTCGGGCTGCGGATCCTCAGGGTGTGGGTCTTCGGGCTGCGGTGGTGGCGGAGGGTGCGGCAGCAATTAAAACCGGCTTCTTCCAGGACACGTTTCTCCCCGATGCCCTCCGAATCTCCAGACGAGCAACGCCTGCGCGAACTCGGCTACCGCCAAGAACTGGCCCGCCGGATGAGCGGCTTCTCCAACTTCGCCCTGTCGCTGGCCATCATTTGCATCCTCTCCGGCGGCATCACCTCATTCCATGTAGGCTTCAACAGTGCCGGAGGCGCCAGCCTTGGAGTCGGATGGCCGCTGGTCAGTCTCTTCTCCCTGTGCGTGGCAGCCACCATGGCCCAGGTGGCCAGCGCCTTCCCGACAGCCGGCGGCTTGTACCACTGGGGCAGCCTGCTGGGCGGACGCGCCTGCGGCTGGGTCACCGCTTGGTTCAACCTCGCTGGTCTGATCACCGTGCTGGCGGCGATCAACACCGGCACCTTCGACTTCGCCACCGCAGCCTTCGGATGGACTCCGGCCGCGGAATCCGCTGGAACCGTCCGCGTCATCTCCGTGTCGGTGATGACCTTGTCTCAAGCCCTGCTCAACCATTACGGCAATCGCTGGACCACCCGACTCACCGACTTCAGTGGCTGGCTCATCCTGGGGATCGCTTCGGTGATGACGGTCGCCCTGCTGGTGGCCACACCGCACTGGGAATGGTCGCGCCTGTGGACCTTCACCAACTTCAGCGGTTTGCCGGAAGGTTCGCCCGTCTTCCCCAAACAAGACTCCCTCCCCTGGCTCTTCTGCCTCGGATTCTTGTTACCCGCCTACACTCTCACGGGCTTCGATGCCTCGGCCCACACCTCGGAGGAAACGCTGGAAGCCACCCGCAACGTGCCCAAGGGCATCGTGCGTTCGGTGGCCGTGTCGGCCGGTTTCGGCTGGGTGATGATCGTGGCCCTGCTGCTGGCCATGCCCGACCTCAAGACCGGGGCCGCCAAGGGAATCGAAATCGTCCCCTGGATCCTTCGATCGGTCCTGGGAGAAGGGTTTGCCCTGGCGCTGCTGGCCGGCGTGGTGACCGCCCAGTACCTTTGCGGATTGGCCGCGCTGACTTCGGCCTCGCGGATGACCTACGCCTTCGCCCGGGACAATGGCCTCCCGGGCTCCCGTTGGCTAAAACGGGTCGACCCCACCACGCACTCGCCCTCAGCGGCCGTGTGGAGCAGCGCCCTGGCCTCGGTGGCTCTAGTGATTCTGCTGCGCTATGAAACCATCGCGGCGGTGTGCGCGGTGTTCCTCTACCTCAGCTACGTGCTGCCGGTAGCCGCGGGAGCCTGGGCCCACGGACGCACCTGGACCCGCTTCGGCCCTTTCCAGCTCGGACGCGCCTTCAAACCGCTCGCCGTCTTGGCCAGCCTGGGCTGCCTCTTCCTGCTGGTGATCGGCGTGCAACCGCCCAATCAACAGGCACTGCCTATCCTGCTGGGCAGCGCAGCGGTCATGGCCCTCATCTGGTTCGGCTCCGAGCGCCGACGCTTCAAGGGCCCACCGAGTGGGCGGCTATTCTAAATTGTTCCGGCTGAACGCCTCAATTCCCATCGCGCTGTTGGGCCTGATCAAAGGCGTCGGCCAAGGCGTTCCAACCGCCGGCACTGGGCTCGATGGAGGGCCGCGCTACCGGCCGATGAGGAAGACGCCCACCACCGGAGTGGGGAGCCCGCGGGGCATTGGGTGCGGTGCGCTGCTCGCGCTGAACACCAATTTGCGGATTGACCTTCATCGAGAGAGCGATGCGTTTACGGGGCAAGTCTACCTCGGTCACCGTCACCCGAACCTTCTGACCCACCTTCACCACCTCGGACGGATCCTTCACGAAGCGGTCGGCCAATTGACTGACGTGAACCAGCCCATCCTGATGCACACCAATATCCACAAACGCTCCGAAGGCCGTCACATTGGTCACGATACCCGGCAGCTTCATGCCTGGCTGAAGGTGTTCAATTTTTTCAACACCCTCCTGAAAGGCGAACACCTCGAAGCCTTGGCGCGGATCGCGTCCAGGTCTGGCCAACTCCTCCAGAATATCCTTCAGCGTCGGTAGACCCACTTCGCTGGTGACGTACTTTTCCGGACGGATCTTACCTCGAAGCCCGCCGTCACGCACCAGATCGCTCACGGCGCACCCAAGATCACTGGCCATGGCATCGACCAATTCGTAGCGCTCCGGATGAACCGCGCTGGAATCCAGAGGGTTTTCAGCCTCATGGATGCGAAGAAATCCGGCGCATTGCTCGAAGGCCTTCGGACCCAGGCGGGATACCTTGAGCAACTCCTTGCGGGAGCGAAACGGCCCATGCTCGTTGCGATGGCTGACAATGTTGGCGGCCAGCGATGGACCCAGACCCGATACATAGCTGAGCAATTGCTTGCTGGCGGTGTTCAGTTCGACACCCACCCGATTCACACACGACACGACCACGTCATCCAGACCGCGCTGGAGAGCATTGGGATCCACATCATGCTGGTACTGGCCGACACCGATAGATTTTGGATCGAGCTTCACCAATTCGGCCAGCGGGTCCATCAGGCGACGGCCAATGCTCACCGAGCCCCGGACAGTCAGGTCCTGATCGGGGAATTCTTCACGGGCCACCTCGCTCGCCGAATAAATCGAGGCACCGCTTTCGTTCACAAGCACCACAGGGATGTTCGCTGCCAGGTGCAGGGATCGAATGAACTGCTCGGTCTCACGGCTGGCAGTACCGTTGCCAATGGCAATGGCCTCGATCCCAAACCGAGTCACGAACTCTCGAACCTTCTCTGCCGCCTGCGCTACTTGCTGTGCACCACCCGCGGTGGCGTAGATGACATCCTGATGCAGGAGCTTGCCCTGACGATCGAGGACCACCGTCTTGCAGCCCGTCCGGAATCCGGGGTCCAGGGCGAGCACGTTCTTCTGTCCGAGAGCCGGTGCCAGCAGCAGTTCTCGGAGGTTCTCGGAGAACACTCGGATGGCCTCCAAATCGGCTCGTTTCTTGGACTCGATGCGCACCTCGGCCTCGATGGCGAATCCCACCAAGCGCTTGAAGCTGTCCACAGCCGCCAGGCGCACCTGCTCGGCTCCGGGTGTGCCACGGGCCTTGACGAAAAGTCCCTCCAAGATGGCGATCGCCGATTCTTCCAGGGGCGTGATGCGAACCAGCAGAACCCCCTCCTCTTCGCCACGCCGCATAGCCAGCATCCGATGACTGGGGATCTTGGAGACGGGCTCGGTCCAGTCAAAGTAGTCCTTAAATTTGGCCCCTTCGGTTTCCTTACCCGTCATCACCTTGGATCGCACCTGGGCCGATTCCCAGTAGAGCTCCCGCAGACGCGACCGGGTTGCGGCATCCTCACTGAAACGCTCGGCCAAGATATCCCGGGCACCGGCTAGAGCTGCGACCACGTCGGGCACCAACTTCTCGGCATTCACAAAACCCGCTGCGACCGCCAACGGATCGACCGTGGCCTGTTCGTTGAAGAGTAATTCGGCCAGCGGTTCTAACCCGGCCTCCTTAGCGATGGTCGCCCGGGTCCGGCGCTTCGGGCGGAACGGCGCGTACAAGTCTTCGAGGGCGGAGAGGGTGTCGGCCGCTTCCACGGAGGCTTTTAACGTCTCGGTGAGGAGTTGGCGCTCGACCAACGATTTCAGGATAGCCTCGCGGCGTTGCTCCAATTCGGTCAACTGAGCCAAACGGTCCCGAATGGATGTGATGGCCACCTCATCTAGGCTTCCAGTCACTTCCTTTCGATATCGGGCGATAAAGGGCACGGTCGCACTCTCACCCAGCAGGCGAGCGGTGGCCGAAACCTTAGTGGCCGGCAGGTTCAACTCGGCAGCAATGCGGGTGATGAATTGATCAAGCATGACGTCAGCGGGGGGCGCTGTTTAAAGCCTCCCCCCATTTCAGGAAAGCTCCGTGTTCTCCCAATTTCGTTATTCCTTCATTTTCCGTTGTTGGTCTTCTCGTCGGCATGACTCGTCTGCGGAAACCCTTGGGTCGATGTGCGAAGTTCTCAGCCATCCTTGTTCTGGCTTTGCTGGGAGCACTGCCGGTGCCTGCCCTCGAACGGGAACGACTCTTCGGGCCCGAGATCAAGACCGGCGACTACAAGCACCCGGCGAGCTTCACCGAACTGCACAACGGCGACCTCTTCGTGGTCTTTTTCAGCGGTCGGGGTGAATACAAAGACAACCAGGCGGCTGTCTTCGGTTCGCGCCTGAAAGCAGGCATGCGGCGGTGGTCGAAACCGGTGTCCATCGCCAGCAATCCGTTCCACGCGCTGGGTAATGCGGTGATATGGGAGGCTCCCGACCACGTAGTTTGGCTCTTTTACGTCACCCGCTACGGCGAGCTTTGGAGCGACTCGCGCATCACCGCCAAGGTCTCGCGCGATGAGGCCAAGACCTGGTCCGAACCCTTCCAGGTGACCTTCGAGGCCGGCACCATGGTTCGCAACCGCCCCATCTTGCTCACGGGCGGCCAGTGGCTGCTCCCGGTGTATCACGAGATCGGCACCGACCCGGAGCTGGATGACCCTCGCAACCGTTCCTTCTTCCTCCGATACGACCCGACCAAGAAGGCATGGACCGAAAGCAACCGCATTGGATCACGACTGGGCAATATTCAGCCCGCACCAGCGGTCATCGACGGCGATCATTTGGTGGCGTTTTGCCGCCGCGGTGGGAATTACGACGGACGGCCCGATGGATGGATGGTGCGCACCGAGTCGAGGGACGGCGGACGCACCTGGAGCGAGGGCATCGACAGCGCGCTACCCAATCCCAATGCCGCCGTTGATTTCCTGAGGTTAACCTCGGGGCACCACCTGCTGGTCTATAACCACAGCTTCACCAACCGGACCCCTCTGACAGCCGCCGTGTCAGTGGATGGTGCGAAGACTTTTTCCCGACGCCTCGACTTAGAGACCGATCCGAAGGGCGACTTCGGCTATCCCACCGCCCTTCAGACGCGGGATGGAAAAATTCATGTCCTTTATACCAGCGACGAGCGGACGGTGGTACGCCGGATCGTGCTGACGGAGGCTGATTTGAAATCGGGCGAATCGACCCGCTAAAGGGGGTAAGCGCTTTGGACGACACGCCGTGCCCAATGGGTTTTAAATAGTCCAAAGCGCTTCAAAATCGTTCACGGCAATGGGACAGGCTCTCCGGTCGCCTGTGATTGAAGTGATGATAGCGCAATGATTCCGGCATGAGCCAACTCCGGCCATTCCGCAGTGCGCACTAACCGAGCCAGGGCGTGTGAGGCCTCCGGATTTCGGATGCGCTCGATAGCCCAACCCAGCACGGCCCGGGTCGACGGCGGCGTGGATGCCTCGTCGTGAAGCCGGACCAATTGCTCAACCGTGGAGGAACGAGCGCCGCGGGCGAGGGTGTCCACCACCGCTTCGATGAGGTCGATGTCTTGGGTTTGCACCAAGCTCATCGCCAGGGCCGCCATTTCATCTTCGGTGGAGAACCCTTTGAAGGCCTCCCGAAGGACTTCGGCTTCTTCAGGAGACTTCGGGTTAAGACTGGCTCGAGTCACGGCTTGGATGAGGGCTTCGACGGCAGCCGTTCCGCCCGAAGCGGCGATGCGGTCGGCCCACTGGCCTTGTTCCTCGGGCGTGGAAGCCGCTTCGAAGCCCTGAACCAGCGATGGAAGATCCTGCAATTCCAGAGCCATCTCTAAAACGGCGGACGGAGGCTCGAAAATCGAAACGGGCCTCCGGTGGAAGATGCGGCTCCGGCCTCGCGCATCAGACCCCTCGATTGAAGAATCTGATGCGGTGGCCGGATCGGAGGGATCGCTGGCGATCGCACCCTCCGAACTCACCTCATAGACCCATTCAGATCTCTCCTTCTGATCCGACCGATCGGACCCCGCCAGGGGACCCCAACCATAGCGCAACCCGAGGTTCAGTCCCACGATGAGACCTAGCAGAATAAGGATAGCTTTGGTGGAGCTCATGGCGTTGGTGGCTCAGCGGTCGGCGTGACACTCAGAATTACTGGGTGATCTGGAGTCCGTAGGCACCCGTCTCGGTGCCGGAGGAGCCTCGAACAACAATATAGTAGGTCCCCGCCGATAATTTGCGGCGGATGCGGAAATTGGAGCCGACACCCAGGTCGTCGTCTTCGGCCACCGTCTGGCCAATAGCATCCCACAAGGTTCCCCGAGTATTCAGCGATCCCGTGCTGGTCAGCGATACGGTGGCTGCCTGGGATAAAACGAATCGGAAGACGTCTTGATCCTGGGCGACGTCGAGTCGAGCCGGGGTAGTCGAAGGTACCGCCACGCGCGTGGCCGTCGCCGGGGTGTTCCCCACATCATCGGCGGGAGAGGTGCCGAGGCCGACGATGACGAAGTCATACGGAGACTCGTCGGCATCATTGTTGGAGAGGCTGACCGAGGCCTGGTGGCGCCCTACTGTCGTCGGATCGTAGGTGATTTGGAATGCGGCCGAACGACCTGCGGCCACCGTGGAGGGCACCTGGGTGGTGACCCGGAATTGAGCCGCGCCCGAACCGCTAAGCTGCACAGTCCCCAGGGTGAGCGTGGCCTTGCCGGTGTTGCGAACGGAGAAGGAGGTTGAGCGGGAGCCGTTACTCAGATCGACCTCCCCAAAGTCGGTGCCATCGGTGGTTTTGGCTATCAAGGCCCCGTCGGTGATGGGTGTTGAATCCAAACCCACCAACCCGATTTCCGGAGCCCCGACTGTCACTGGGGCCGCCGTCCACTTGGCAAGGACAGTGTAGGCGCCCCTCGATAAACCCGTGCCCGTCACTTTCAAGAAGTAGGTGCCTGCGGCCACATTGGTAACGATGAGGAAGTTGGGAGCCCCGGCGCTGTTGTTATCTTGGGCGAGGACGGCTCCCGAAGCGTTGATTAAGGTGCCTTGGACATCGTTGGTCCCGGAGCTAACAAGGTTCAGTGTCACCGATCCGCTGGCTTCGAGGCGAAACCAGTCTTGATCGGTGGTGGTTTCCAAAACGCCGCGTGTGGGTGCATTCCACGCCACCGCTGTGGCCGTGGCGGCGGTGTTGCCGTGATCGTCGGTGGCTACCGAGACCGAGGTCTCGATTTGCTGCAAGATCCACGACCGGTAGTTGATCGTGTT
>JAPLUH010000287.1 GCA_026397675.1 Verrucomicrobiota bacterium | reverse complement strand
CGCGCCGACCAGGACCCGGTGACCTATTGCCGGTCGAGATCCACTACAACCCTTCGACCGGCGGCGAGTCCGAGTTCATCGAGTTGCGCAACACGACCGCCGACCCGCTCGACCTCTCACGCTGCACCTTGTCCGGCGGCGTCAGCCTGGTGTTCCCGAACGCGACCGTGGTGGCCCCCGGCGGATCCCTGGTCGCGGTGCGCGACCCGATCGCCTTCGCCGCCCGATACCTCGCACCCGGTTCCTCCGGCGTCCGGGCGGGCGTCCGCACGGTGGGACCGTGGGTCGGGGCATTGAACAACTCCGGCGAGCGCATCGCCCTCCTCGGAGCCGATGGCGTGGAACTCTGGTCGGTGACCTATGGCACCCAGGCCCCCTGGCCGGTGCGCGCCGATGGGGACGGGCGCTCGTTGGTACTGGCCGAGCCATCCACCCCACCCACTACTCGGGATGCAATGAATGCCTACCTGGCCGACGGTCGACGATGGTTCCCGAGCCTCGCCGACCACGGCACTCCAGGTTGGGCGGACCCGTTCCGGGCCTCGGTGATGGTGACCCCGGACGGACCCGAGCTCCAGTGGCCCGCCATCTTGGGCGAGAGCTACCGCGTCGAGTCCACGGAGCGCCTGGCCGACCCCATCTGGACGGTGCTCGAACAGGGACCGGCACTCCGCGACGAGATCCGTCGCCGCCCCTTGCTGCTGGCCCCATCACCCGGCTTGCCCGCCAGAGCCGACCCGTTGGCCGACCCGGCACGCTTTTACCGGGTTCTTTGGATCCGGTGACCCGGCGAAAAATTGTCCCAAAATAGCAACGTCTTACTCAGGCCGCTGCGGACCCGGAGCCCAGGACCAGCCCTGAAATGCCGCCCCACGAGCTGCCTAAACCGAATCCGGGATCCGATAGCCTTTGCGGTAGGCGGGCTTCAGCAACCTATTGGCCGAAGAGTTGTTGGTGAAGCGTTCGTGCACCGGATCGAAGTACAACTGCTTCTGTCCAACCCGGTAGGAGATGTTCGCCATGTGGACCAAACAGGCGCTCGGATGAACCTTGGCAATTTCAGCATTGGGAGCCTGCCGGGAGCGGATGCAGTCGATGAAGTTGGGCTGATGCCACTTGTCTGGAAAGTACCCCTTGTCTTGGTCAATCACTCGCCCGCCCTCGACGACGACTTGCCAACCACACCCATGCCGACCGAGGTACATCATCGCCTTGGTGCCGTAGATCTCCACCCGTGTGGCCGAGGTTGCCCAGTGAGGCCACTGGTCACCATAGCGCACCTCGCTCGAGAACTTGCGCAAGTAGGGAGTGGCATTGCCGCTTTCGCAGGTCATTGAAAAGTCCCCGTAATCGTAGGTGATGCATTGGAACTCGGGCACCTCGCGCTTCGACTGGAAGGCATAATTGCCACCCGTGCAAAGAATCGATCGCGGGTGACCCGGATCACCCAGCACCATTCGGGTGAGGTCGATTTGATGACTGGCGTCGTCCGCTAGCGTTCCGCCTTTGTAGTCCCACCACGGATGCCAGTTCGTGTGACGCCCCGCGTTGTAAGGCACCTTGGGCGCCGGCCCGAGCCAGGCATCCCAATCGAGACCTGCGGGCGCCGGCCCATCGGGCACCGG
>JAPLUH010000062.1 GCA_026397675.1 Verrucomicrobiota bacterium | reverse complement strand
GTGCTTGCTTCGGCCTGATCCCGCTCCGCTGTATTTTTTGGGGCTCCGCGAGATCAAGCCGGCGCGCGCAGGGAAGCTCCAGGAAGGATGAGGGTTTCGCGCGGTGCGCGAGGGGGTGAGGGTGATCGCTTCCAGTGCTTGCTTCGGCCTGATCCCGCTCCGCTGTATTTTTTGGGGCTCCGCGAGATCAAGCCGGCGCGCGCAGGGAAGCTCTGATAAGGATGAGGGTTTCGCGCTGTGCGCGAAGGGGTGAGGGTGATCGCTTCCAGTGCTTGCTTCAGCTTGAAGCCCGCTCCGCTTTATTTTTTGGGGCTCCGCGGGATCGGGCCTACGCGCGCTGGGAAGCTCGGAGGAGGATGGGGTTTTCGCGCTGTGCGCGAGGGGGTGTTTGGGCTTGTGGGGGCGGGATGGAGAAATAAGGTGTCCGATCATGAGGATTCCCCGATGTATTCACCGCTCGGTTCGGGCATGGGTCGTGGTGTTGGGGGCGAGCCTGTTGAGCGATGCTTTAGGAGCTGGGGCGACCAATGGAGTTCATTGGTCTTACCGGCCGTTGCAGTCACCTGAGGTTCCGGTGCTTTCAAGCCCGTCGGGTCTCGTGGTACATCCGATCGATGGGTTTATTTTAGATCGCCTGCATCGGGAGGGGATTTCGCCAGCGCCGGAGGCCGATCGGCGCACGCTGCTGCGTCGGGTGAGTCTCGATTTAACAGGGTTGCCGCCGACGCCGGCCGAGATGGATGCCTTCTTGAACGATCCGTCGACGGATGCGTATGAGCAGTGTGTGGAACGGTTGCTGGCGTCGCCTCGCCACGGTGAGCGTTGGGCGCGCCATTGGTTGGATGTGGTCCACTACGGTGAGACCCATGGCTATGACAAGGATCAGCCGCGTCCCAACGCGTGGCCGTATCGGGATTACGTGATCCGAGCCCTGAATTCCGATAAACCGTATTCGCGCTTCGTTCGGGAACAAATCGCGGGCGATGTGCTCTGGCCGGACACTGAAGATGGTGTTACGGCCACCGGATTCATCTCGGCTGGGCCGTGGGACTTGATCGGCCATGCCGAGGTCCCGGAGTCGAAGACGGATGGCAAGATCGCTCGCCTGCTCGATCGAGATGATATGGTGGCTACGGTGATGAATACCTTCAACAGCGCCACGGTTCAGTGTGCGCGCTGTCACGATCACAAGTTCGATCCGGTCCGCTCGGAGGAGTATTACCAATTGACGGCGGTGTTCGCTGCGCTCGACAGGGCGGACCGGAAGTTTGATGCCGATCCTGCTGTGGCCGAGCGGCGGCGATTTCTGGAGGGGCGTAAGGCGACGCTGCAGCAGGAAAAAAAGCCTCTGGATGATGAGATGATTCGTCAGGGTGGACGGCGGTTCGCTTTGCTCGAACGACGCGTTGCTGCTGCGGAGGCCGGGAGCAAGGAACCCGCGCGGCCGGAGATGGGTTGGCACTCGGTCATCCAGTCGAAGCCCGATGTAGTCCAGTGGGTTCAGGTGGATCTGGGGCGGCCAGTCGAAATTCACCGACTCCTCTACGCCGGTTGCCACGATGACTTCAACGGTATCGGCAAGGGCTTCGGATTCCCGGTCCGGTACCGGGTGGAGTTGTCGAACGATCCCGAATTCAAGGCCGGCATCCAGCGACTGGAGGATCAGACCGGTGGTGATTTACCCAATCCTGGGGTGACTCCGCGGGAGGTGAAGGTGCCGGGCTTGCGGGGGCGATACGTGCGAGTCACGGCCACACGTCTCGCGGCCCGAATGAATGACTTTATCTTCGCTCTCTCGGAGTTGGAGGTCTTGGATGCTGAGGGCAGCAATTGGGCGCTCGGTGCGCCGGTGAGCTCTAATGACAGCATCGAAGCGGCTCCGCGTTGGGGGCGGAACAACCTCACCGATGGGTGGTTTCCGGGGCGAACTCAGTCTGCGATGGGAGAGGCCTTGGACCGGTTGCGGAAGGACCGCAAGGCTCTGGAAGACGTGCCGGCTTTGGCCGCGAGCCTGGCTCGCTTGACTCCAATCCGCGCCGAACTGGACCGGGTCACTCGAGAAATCTCAACCCTTCCGCCCCAACGGATGGTGTACGCGGGCACGGTGCATCACGGGGGAGGTGCGTTCCGAGGAACCGGCTCCAACGGGGGGAAACCTCGACCCGTCTACTTGCTGGCGCGTGGGGATGTGCGCAAACCCGGCAATGAGGTGACTCCGGGTGTGCCTCGGTCTTTGGGCTTGAGCCGCGGACTTCAGGTGGATCCCGCCATGCCGGAAGGTCAGCGGCGGGTCGCCTTGGCTGAGTGGATTGCCGATCCAGAGAATGTGCTGACGTGGAGGTCCATTGTGAACCGGGTCTGGCAGCACCATTTCGGCCGCGGTTTGGTTGAGACAGCCAATGATTTCGGTCGCATGGGCACGGCGCCCAGCCACCCGGAATTGTTAGACTGGCTGGCCGTGTGGTTCCGCGACAACGGTCAATCCCTCAAGTCGCTGCACCGGCTGATCGTGACCAGCCGTACTTACCGGCAGAGTTCTGTGGTTCCGAATCCAGAGGCTCACCCGGGCGTGGCGCGCGACACCGATAATCGACTGCTCTGGCGCATGAACCGTCGGAAGCTGGAGGCTGAGGTGATCCGCGATTCGATGCTCTGGGTGGCGGGGCGTCTGGATGAGCGCCGCGGTGGGCCGAGTTTTAAGGATTTCGTGGTGGAGCGGCCGGAGCACTCGCCGCACTACGAATACGCGCTGCATAACCCGGAAGATCCCGAGTCACACCGGCGCTCGGTGTACCGTTTCCTGGTGCGTTCTCAGCCTCAGCCGATGATGGCGGCCTTAGATTGCGCTGATCCGTCGATTTTGGTGGACCGTCGCAACGAGACTCTCAATGCCCTGCAGGCTTTGGCTCTCATGAACCACAAGCTGGCGGTTTCGATGTCCCGTCATTGGGCTGTCCGCTTAGAACACGAGGCGCCGACGATCCCGGAGCGGGTTTCGCTGGGAATGCGCTTGGCCCTCGGCCGCAGACCGACCGCCGAAGAGTCTCAGGCGCTGGTCAGCCATACCGAACACCATGGCTTGGCCAGCACCTGCCGTTTGCTGCTCAACCTCAACGAATTCGTGTTTGTCGATTAAGCCTGAGGGTGTGTTGCAGAGGGATGGCTCTGCAGGGCACTCGGCTCAGTGGCCGAGGTCGAGGCAAACGGCTTCCTTGGTGGAGCGGGCGAAGACCTTGCCATTGGCCAACACAGGCGTGGTCCAGCACTTGCCATCGAGCACGTCGGCGCGGGCCAGTTCCTTGTAGGCCGCGGCGTTGGTGTCGATGAGCACGAGGTGCCCGTCGTCCGAGAGAGCCAACACGCCGCTGGCGGTGAGGATCACGTGGCCGGGTCCGAATCCGGGCTGTTCCCACTTCACGGTTCCCGTGGCGATGTCGACGCACTTCACCGGTCCGTTACCGTATTCCTTGAACTGGAACATGCCGAAGAGGTGGCCGTCTTTCAGCACGGGCGTGGACCAGTGGTTAGCCAGTGGCTTGTTGCCAGCAAAACGGTAGGCCTCGGTGGCCGTCCACTGAGATCCGTTCTTTGTCACCTTGGCCGCTCCAGCGCCCACGCCGTAACCGGCCGAGCAGTACACCAAGTCACCGGAGACGACCGGGGAGGCCGCCGTGGAGACCTTGTAGGGGAAGTTGTGACGCCAGAGCTCGGTGCCGGTCTTAGGATCCACCGAGACCAGTCCCGATTGGAGGAACCAGACGACCTGACGCACGCCATGAATTGTGGCCAAGACAGGGGAGGCATGGGTGATCTTCTCGTCACCGGTCTTCCAGAGGATCGCGCCCGTCTTGACGTCCAGGGCCATCAGGCTTTCGCCAGCGCCACCGCCAGCCACGAAGACTCGGCCGTCTTCGATCACCGGTGATTGAGCGTTCTGCCAAGAGATGTTTCGGCCGGCGTGGTCTTTGGCGAGGTCGCTCTTCCAGATTTCCTGGCCGGTCTTGGCGTCGAAGGCTTGCACCACGAGTTTGGCGGAGAAGGTATACACTCGGCCGCCCTGGAACGCGGGCGTAGAACGCGGGCCGTCACCGCCTCGATTCTCCTTGGTGCCGTCATCGCCGCCGTCGCCTGTCTTCATGGATCCCAAGGCCGCGGTCCACAGCTCCTTGCCGGTGTTGGCATCTCGGGCAACGAGGGTCTCGAGCATCGCGCCGCCGGAATCCCGAAGTTCTTGGGTGAAGCAGCGGCCACCGGCCACGGCGAAGGAGCTGAAGCCCGCGCTGCTAGGAACCTTCCACAGAACCTTGGGCCCACTGGCAGGCCAGGTCGTGGCGATCTTCTCCAGGGTGGACCCATCGTGGCGGGATCCGCGGTACTCGGTCCAGTCCGCTCCGTGGGAGATGAGTGAGGTGGCGATGAGGGCAGCCAGGGCCAAGGGGCGTTGCATGGGCTAAGCCGTGACGGATCCGCGGCGCTCCGTCAAACCCCGAGTGTCCTCCCTGGGTCCATTCGATCGGTTAACTTATGCCTTCAATCCGGGGGACGCCTGAGCTTTGCTGGATCCATGGACGCGCTGATCAAGATTCTTCGCCAGGATGCCACCCTGAGTCCCGCTGCGCTGGCGGCGATGCTCTGCCGGACCGAATCAGAGATCCGGGCCGAAATCTCCCGCCTGGAAGCCCAAGGAATCTTGCTGGGTTATCGGGCCGTGGTGAATGAGGAGAAGCTGGGGCATGACGTGGTCCGGGCGATGATCGAGGTGAAGATTACCCCGGAGCGCGGTGGTGGTTTCGACAAGCTCGCCGAGCGGATTTCCCGCTACGAAGAGGTGCGGTCCTGTCACTTGATGTCCGGCGGCTATGATTTGCTTGTCGAAGTGGAGGGCAGCGATTTGCGCGACGTGGCCGCGTTCGTCTCCGAGAAGCTGTCCACCATCCAGGGTGTTCTCTCGACAGCGACCCACTTCGTGCTCCGCGCTTACAAGGAGCAAGGCTTGCTCATGAAGCGCGACGCGGTTGAAGAGCGACTTCAGGTGGCTCCCTGACACGGCCCCAAGCCGTCGGCGGTTGTTGCCTTACAATCGGAGAAAGAGTTTCCGGCGGTGCAAAGCCCGGGCAAAGAGGAAGAGTACGAGCAACCCGCCGGCGGCCTGAAGCACCTCTCCCGTCGTGCCGAGTTGGGCCCGCAGTTCTGGAGACAAGAACCGTCCGGCCACTGCTCCATAGCCCACAAAGCTAGAGAGCAGGTAGAGGGTGATGGGGTTGGTGCCGATCCAGACAAAGGGTTGGCACCAGCGTTGTTGGCCCCATCCGTCCACCACTTGGTAAAATCCGGCCAGGAGCAGAAAGCTCCATCCGCCGGCAAACAAGACGAAGGAGGAGCTCCAGAGTTTCTTTACGATGGGGAAGGATCCGCTCCAAACCCATCCAACGGCAAGGCAGCCCAGACCTGCCAGTATGAGCCGGAGGGTGCGTTGACTTGGCTTGAGCGATCCGAGTCGGAGCAAGGAACCGGCAAACACTCCGAGGAGGCAGGTGGCGATGGCTGGAATGGTGCTGAGGATGCCTTCGGGGTCGTAGTAGGTGTCGTACTTCTTGCCGGGAAGGTGCTCGAAGTCGAAGTGGTTCACCACGTTTAGGCCGGGCTCGTATTGCCCCGTTACCCGCTGGGTGGTGTTCCAGTACAGTTGTTGGGCATTGGTGGTTCCGGTGCGGGCCATGCCTTCTTGCACGGCGGTCGGGATGAGTTGGATGGCCCGTATGTGCTCCCTGGCGAAGATGGCCCAGTAACCGAGCAAAATGCCGGCACAAACTCCCAAGAGCGCCCGGACCGGCAGGAACACCAGCAGGATGCCCGCAGCCGTAGAGGCTAATGCGATGCGGTTGAGCACACCCAGCCATCGGACTCCATCCAAGCCCTGCGAGAGCCCGCCGGAGTAGAACACGCCCACCAAGAACAGCAGGAGCCCGCGGGTCAGCAGGCGTTTGACTGCTCCAGCCTTGCCGCTCCGCTCCACAGCCTTGCCGGTGGAGAAGGTCAAGGACACGCCCGCGATAAAGACGAAGAGCGGGAAGATGAGGTCATAGAATCGGAAGCCGGCCCATTCCACATGGGTGAGTTGCTGACGGATGGCGCTCAGAACGGGGGAGCCACTGAACTTCTCCAACGCCCGCAAGATGCCCGCACCGCCGACGATCCAAAACATGTCGAATCCCCGGAGGGCGTCGAGGGACATGAGGCGCTCGGACGGTGGCGTGGCCGTTGTCGATGAGGGGTTTTGGGCGGGGGGCATGAAAGGAAAAGGGGATGCAGGTGGCAATGCGTTCTGAGGTGGGGTTCAGATCCGCAGAAAAATCCGTCGGCCATGGAGGAGCCAAGCCAACCAGACGCAGAACCCGACGGAAACAAAGGCGGTGACCACGCCCGTCGTCCCTGGATGCAGTCCGTCCAAGAAGAGGGCGACTTCGCCGCCGGTCAGTCGTTTGGCGAGTTTCCCGAAATCAGCCAGGTTCGAGGCCAGGTAGACGGCAATGGAGTTCATGCCAATCCAAGTGAAGGGCTTGGCCCAACCGGACCAACCCTTCACATCGATGAGTCCGTAGAAGAGGGCCAAGAGCAGGCAACTCCAACCGCCCGCGACGCAGACATACGAGGAGGTCCACAAGCCCTTGATGATCGGAAAGGCCAATCCCCAGAGGTGACCTGTGACTAGTAGGCCTAGGCCAGCCAGTGTGAGGCCTTTCAGGCGTTGAGCGGCATTCCGGGAAGGGTCCTTGAGGAACAGTCCGGCGAGCACGCCCAGGAGGCAGGAGGCGATGGCAGGCACGGTGCTTAGGAGACCTTCCGGATCATGGGCGCCGTTCCACTTCTTGCCGCCGAGGAACTGGGTATCCACCCAATGGGCCAGATTGGTGTCGGGCAGGAGATTGGCTGGGCCGACTCCGGGCACCGGCACGAGGGTCATGAGGCCCCAGTAACCCAAGAGGATTCCGCCGGCGGTCATTCGCAGCGCCCGGGGGCTCAAATATAAGTGCAGAGTGGCCGCCGAGAAGTAGCACAGGGCAATGCGCTGCAGGACGCCGAGGTAGCGGATGTCGTTCTCCCAGCCTGTATATCCCCGGTAGAAGAACACCCCCAGCAGGTAGAGCAGGACCGCGCGCTTGAGAATTGCCAGGAACGCCCCAGACCGATCACCGGCCTCCGGTTTCGCGCTGCGTGAGAGGACGATGGAAATGCCGCTAATGAAGACGAAGAGCGGGAAGATTAAGTCGTAGAAGCGGAAGCCTTGCCAGGCGACGTGCTCCAATTGGTCGGCAATGGCGTGGCTCACTGGGCCATTGGCCGCCTTCAGGAAGGCGTGGCCGAAGGCGTCCGCGCCGCAAATCCAGAACAGGTCGAAGCCGCGCAGAGCATCAAGGCTGGCCAGTCGGGATGAAGTGCCGTGGACGGCGGGATTCGTGGGGTTCGCCATACAGTTCGGTCATCAAGCCCAGCCCGGACCGGAGTGCCAAGAACCGATTTGCTAGCGGGCCGGGGTTCCTGAGGCCGTGGTTGACACTAGGTGCTGGTCGAACCAGTCGGCGAAGTGGTGGATGTCCCAGAGCATGGTGAGCCATCCGTGCTTCCCGCCCGGGTGTACGACCAGTTCCACGGTGGGCCCGACCTCCCGGGCGCGGGCTTGGTACCGTTGGGATTGGTCGAGCGGGACGAGGGTGTCGGCATCTCCGTGATAAATCAGGGTCGGCGGAACCCCGGGGTGCAGGTGGAAAATGGGTGAGAGAGGCTTGCCGATATCCACCCAGTTGGTCAGCCCGTTGGGTTGCGGACGAAAGGCCTCCACGAAGCTCTTTGGCGGGCCGCCATCGTGGAGGTTCTCAGTCGAATTCCCCAGGTTCAACAAATCGGTCACGGGATAGAAGATGGCCACGGCCTGAATGGCGCTGCTCTCTCGATCGATGGGGTCGGCGGTCTGGGCGAGGCCGGGACCGCCTCGGGTGGCCAAGAGCAGGCTCAGGTGTCCGCCCGCGCTGCCGCCGGTGACTCCCAGATGTGCGGGATCGATGCCGTGGTCTCGGGCGTGGTGTCGGATGTGCCGAATCGCCCGACTCACGTCTTCGAAGATCTCCGCCACCGTCGCCTCTGGTTGGGACACATGATAGACCGCTAGAATGGTGTACCCTCGGCGCAGCAGAGGGGCCGTCATCCAGGGACGGAAGCTGTTGGTACCAGATTTCCAACGCCCGCTGACCATCAGGGCCACTCCGAGCCCGTTGGGATTCTCGGGTCGGACCACGTCGTAAGAGACTTCGTGGCCGTGGCGTTGCCCGTAAGTCACCCGTTGAACGGAGGCGAGCGACGGATGGTAGTAGAGCCACACTCCGGCGGCCAATGCCGTCAAAGCCAGGATGAGGCTAGCCAAAATGGAGGCGGCCCGAATAAGAATGCGACGCAGTACCATGGTGGGAGAATGATCGGACTGGGAGAACCGCAGCGGTCTTCGCAGGAAAAGCCTGTGGAGTGAGGTCTAGGCGTTGGAGGTCGGTCGAACCTTGGTCATCCACGGTCCTTGGGCCAATCGGGCGAGGGTCTCGGGGTACAGACTGCGTTCAGCCTCTTGAATGCGCTGGTGCAGTGAGGCGACTGTGTCTCCTTCCAGCACTGGCACGGCTCGCTGGGCCAGGATTGGGCCCGTATCCACACCTTGGTCCACCCAGTGCACTGTGCAACCCGTGACCTTGACTCCATAGCTCAACGCTTGCTTCCAAGCCTCAAGGCCTGGGAACGAGGGGAGCAGCGACGGGTGAATATTTACCACGCGGCCCTCGAAGGCTCTCAGGAAGTCCCCTTTGAGAATGCGCATGAACCCGGCCAAGACCACCAGGTCGACTTGGGCGTCTTGGAGCGCTTGAATGAAGGCGGACTCGGCCGTGGGATCCAATTTGGTCCGGAAGGCGCCCGGAGGAATAAATTGAGCCGAGATTCCCAGATCCCGGGCATGCTGCAGAATTCCGGCTTCTGGCATGTCGCTGAGCACCAAAGTTACCTCTGCTGGCAGGGAGCCGTTTTGAATGGCCTGGGTGATGGCCACAAAATTGGATCCCTTGCCCGACCCCAAGACACCCAGTCTCAATTTTTTTCCGCTCTGCATGCAGAAGATCAAGGCGTGAGGAGCCTTCGATCTCAAGCTTCGGTTGCCGTTGAGACCAGAAGAGATCGTGGTTGCCCATCGAGGACCGCAAACCAGGAACATTTTTTGAGGGTCTCAAAACAGCGTGTTTTGCGGTAAATTTCCCAGTATCGACCGGTTTCCGGCATCCGTGTCTGGAAGTGTTTCATTTAAAATAAATTTTTTAGTTGCCGAGGTGTGCTACTGTAAGTATTCCGATGTTGTGCGTGTAGCCCAGTCCACCTTCCCCGATGAGTTGGGGCGGACCGTCAATGAGTTGACGGTGCGTCAGGCACGACTGCAGACGCAGGCGGCGACCGGTCAGCGCATCCGGAACGCTGAGGACGATCCGAGTGCGTTCCTCAATGTTCTAGAACTTCAGGGTGACTTCCAGCGTCTGGGTCAGTACTCCGACAATGTCGCCAAGCTGCAAACCCGTTCTCAGTCGATTTACACGGCCACTTCTCAGCTCAAGAAGATGACGGACCGGGCGTCCGAGTTGTCGACGATGGCCAACAGCATTCGGACCAAGGATGACTACGGGGCCTACGGTTCCGAGGTCAATCAATTGCTGGAGAACGCATTGGCCTTGGCCAACGGCAAGGATTCCAATGAGGCGTTGTTTGGTGGGACTTCGGGCGTTGCTACTGCCTTTGAGGCGGTTCGAGATGCGGATGGGAATATTACTTCCGTAGCCTACAAGGGGAACTCGAAGGTCCGGCAGGTCGATATTTCTGCAGGGATTTCCTTCTCACTGGATGTTCCAGGCGTCAACGAATCCACCAGCGGTCCGCGGGGACTCCTCAAGGATGATCGTGCAGGGATCGATGTCTTTGGTCACCTGATTGCGTTGCGCGATGCCCTGAAAACGGGCGACAAGTCTGCTTTTCCCAACATCAGCACCTCACTGATGAAGGATGAGAGCGGTTTCATCGAAAGCTTTGCGACATTGGGTGCGGCCCAGTCACGCTTGGAGGTGGCCGCCAAACAGAATTCTTCGGAGGCTATCTCGACCAACCAGTTGATCTCGCAAGAGAGCGATGCGGATCTGGCTCAGACGCTTGTAGAACTGAACCAGTTGCAGTCGGCTTATTCTGCGGCGCTGCAGTCTGCAGGCAAGATCCTCAAGATCAGCCTCCTCGACTACATTTGAGCAGTCGGCCCAGCGAACCTCTGCCGGGGCGGGGTGACTTCGTGGTTGGCCTTCATTCCTTTTACTCCGATGGCCGTTCGAATCAGTTTTCTGAACCAAAAGGGCGGCGTGGGCAAATCCACCTGCTCTATCCTCGTGGGAGCCGCCTTGCAGTCAGCGGGCTATCAGGTGCAGTTCGAAGACATGGATCCTCAGGGGTCCTTGGCGATGTGGGTCTCGCACGTGGGTAAGTTGGCTCCGTTGCCAGAGGGTGTGGCTCCGGATGTCATTATTTGTGACACCCCCGGTCGTATCGATGTTTCAGCGAGCAGCCCGGATCCATTTTTTCGCGATCTCATCTCCCGCAGCGATCGACTGGTTATTGTCGCTGAGAAGTCTCTCTTCAGCACTCAGGCCTCGATCCCCATGGTCGAGTCGGTGAAGCACTTCATGTCTCCAACCGCCCGGGCCATGATCTTGTTCAACAAGGTGCGTCGCCGCACCTTGGTGGGTGGCCAAAACGAGGAGGAGATGGGGCGCGATCTGGGCTTGCCGGTGCTCAAGAATTCGCTGCCGTTGGCTGCGGCCTACGAGTCGACCCAAATCCAAGGATTTGGCGTTGTGGCCAGCAAGAATCGGGAGAGGATTTTCTCGTTGGCCCTAGAGATCCTCCGCTGAGGTGCGCTGGCCCTGTCATGGGTCTCGCAGTCAGCGTGCTTCTTGATCGGTTGCAGCGTTGACGCTTTTTTTCTGTCCGCCACCCTTCGCGACTCTCGTATGCCTCGTCTTCAGCGTGCCCTGCTCTCCGTCTCCGACAAATCCGGACTCGTCCCCTTCGCCCGCACTCTCGTGGCGGCCGGCGTGGAACTGCTTTCCACCGGTGGAACCGCCCAAGCCATTCGTGAGGCCGGTCTTCCGGTGCGCGATATCTCCGAGCACACCGGCTTCCCGGAGATGCTCGACGGCCGGGTGAAGACGTTGCACCCGAGGGTTCACGGAGGATTGCTCTACTTGCGCGGCAATCCGGTGCATGAGGCCACGGTGCGCGAGCACGGCATCCTGCCCATCGATTTGGTGGTGGTGAACCTCTACCCCTTCGAGGCGACGGTGGCCAAGCCCGGGGTCCATTTGCATGACGCCATCGAGAACATCGACATTGGTGGGCCCTCCATGCTGCGGAGTGCGGCCAAGAATCATGAGAGCGTGACGGTGGTGGTGGATCCGGCCGATTACGGAATGGTCTCTGAACAAGTGGCCGCCGCCGGCGAGACCACACTGGAGCTGCGGCGCACGTTGGCCGCCAAGGTGTTCGCTCGCACGGCGGCCTACGATGCGGCCATTGCCGCCCACCTGACTCGCGAATTTTCCGGGCCGGAAGCAGTGCTGCCGAATCTGGCGGTCAGTGCGCCGTTGGCCCAACCCCTGCGTTACGGGGAGAACCCGCACCAGAAGGCGGCCTTGTACGGCAAGTTCCAGGAGTATTTCCAGCAACTGCATGGCAAGGAGTTGTCGTACAACAACATCCTCGACCTGACGGCCGCCGCGGCCTTGATCACGGAGTTCGAAGGTCAGACACCAACGCTGGCCATTCTCAAGCACACCAACCCGTGCGGCGTGGGTCGCGGGGCTGATCTCCATGAGGCTTGGCAGCGGGCTTTTGCCACGGACCGGCAGGCGCCCTTTGGCGGGATCATCGCGGTGAACCGTCCGCTGGATCTCGCCTGCGCCAAGGCCATCGCTGAAATCTTCAGTGAGGTGATCATCGCTCCGGAGTTCGAAGCCGATGCCCTAGAACTCTTGCGTCAGAAGAAGAACTTGCGGCTCCTGAAGATGCTGCGCTCGCCGGTCGCGGCCGGATCGCATGACCTGCGCAGCGTGGGAGCCGAGTCGTACTTGTGGCAGCAGCGCGATTTGAAGATCACCACCGAGGCCGACCTCAAGGTGGTCACGCAGCGGGCGCCGTCGCCGGCAGAACTCGAGGCGATGCTCTTCGGGTGGCGCGTGGTGAAGCACCTCAAGTCGAACGCCATTCTGTATTGCGGTGCCCAGGCCACGCTGGGTGTGGGTGCGGGTCAGATGAGCCGGGTGGATTCCAGTCGCATCGCTGTCTGGAAGGCCGGTGAAGCCGGGCTCGACTTGAAGGGCAGTGTGGTGTGCTCGGATGCGTTCTTCCCTTTCGCAGACGGATTGATCGCTGCGGCCCAGGCCGGCGCCACGGCCGCCATCCAGCCGGGCGGTTCAGTGCGCGATGAGGAGGTCATTCGTGCGGCCAACGAGCGGGGCATGGCCATGGTCTTCACCGGCACCCGTCATTTCCGTCACTGAGCCGGGTGCGGCGGCCCGGAGTTCTCAACCCATGGTCACGCGCCGGGAATTGCCGGATGGGGAAGCTCCCGAGCTGATCCCCTGCCGCCAAGCCCCCCACAGAGGGTGTCAAACGTTTTGAGGCAACAGGCCCCGGGGGGATTTGCATGGCGGCAGGGCGGCGAATCCGTAGCCTTGCAACCATGTTGGCGGTGCTCTCTGGGTTGGTGGCGGGATTCCTCCATGTCTTGGCGGGGCCCGACCATCTGGCGGCGGTGGCGCCTCTGGCGGTCCGCAGTCATCGGCGAGCCTGGATGTCGGGCGTGCGCTGGGGTTTGGGGCATTCGGCGGGCGTGCTGCTCATTGGCGTGCTGGCCATTCTCTTTAAATCGGTACTGCCCATCGGTCAGGTCTCGTCGGTGAGTGAACGCTTGGTGGGAGTGCTGCTCATCGCGATGGGGATTTGGACGGTGCGCCAGGCGCTCCGCGTTGAGGTGCATGCTCACGAGCACGCTCATGACGGAAGCAAACACGGACATGTGCATTTTCATGGGCCGAGTCACGCGCACCCAGTTTCAGAGGCGGCTTCGTCTCCGGAGCATGGCCACGGGCATGCGGCCGTCGGGATCGGCATTTTGCACGGGCTGGCCGGTAGTTCCCATTTTCTCGGAGTGCTGCCCTCGCTGGGGTTCGCTCATGCGGGGCAGGCGGTGGCTTATTTGGCGGCGTTCGGCCTCGGCACGGTGTTGGCCATGGCGGGGTTCTCGGCGCTGCTCGGCGAGGTGGCCGGTCGGTGGGCGCTCCACACCCGTCACTGGTATCGCGGTAGCTCATGAGCGGGCCAAGGCCCGTGGCGGAACTCTGATCCTTCGCAACGAAGATTTGGACCGCGACCGGGTTCGACCAGAATTCGTGACGGCTTGTCTGGAGGACTTGCGGTGGTTCGGAATTCAGTGGCAAGAGGGGCCCGATTGTGGCGGCCCGCAGGCTCCGTATTCCCAGTCGGAGCGACGGACCGAATACCAATCCGTCTTCGAGGTGCTTCGGTCCACCGGTTGGCTGTTTCCGTGCACGTGTTCTCGCAAAGACATCCAGTCGGCCGTCGCGGCCCCCCATGCGGCGGATGACGAGCCGATTTATCCGGGCACGTGTCGGCATCGGTCGGCGGCGGAGATCCCTTCGGGGCGGCCGGTGTCGTGGCGATTCCGGGTGCCTGAGGGGCAAATCGTGTCCTGGACGGATGGCGGGCAAGGGCCGCAATCCTGGGTCGCCGGCCGAGACTTCGGAGACTTCGTGGTCCTGCGACCCGATGGCGTGCCCAGCTACCAATTGGCCTGTGTGACCGATGACCACGCCATGGGCATCACCGAGGTGGTGCGTGGGGCCGACTTGATCGTCAGCACCGCGCGTCAACTCCTTCTGTATCAGGCGCTGGGTTGGAGTCCCCCTGACTTTTTCCACTGCCCGCTCCTGACCGATGAACAGGTGGTCCGCCTGGCCAAGAGGCACGCCGCTCTGAGCCTTCGCGCGCTGCGAGACCAAGGCCGCAGCCCTGCGGAGTTGCGGGAATCCTGGAAATGAAATCTCCCCCTCCAAAGCCGGAGGGCCTCGGGAGGGGGAGCGCTTGGGGACGTTGGGCGATTCAGATGGTCTTCAAGGAATCCTGAAGGCGTTGGCCAGGGAGAAGGTCACCGTGCCTTGGCCGGGAGGGCCCGGGAAGATGACGCTGACGGTTTGAGAGCCGCTGGGGGCGGTGGCCGGGATGGTGAAGGTGGCGGTCACGGTGTTGCCATTGCGCTGCACGTTGCTGCCACTAAGGGTGCCCAGCAGGGCCGAGGTCGGTGCCACGGTCAGGGGCGGGGTCATGCCTCCCAAGATCATCGTCAGAGACACCGAGGAGCCTCGCGCGCCGGTGTTCGGTGACACTGATGTCAGCGTGGGCCCGCCGGGAGGCATTCCACCACCTCCGCCACCGCCACCGCCACCACCCGTGGCCGTGCCGGTCGCGGGATCAAAGGCGGCGAGGGCCGTGTTTCGGATCCGGAAGAAGCCCGCATCGCCCAGCGTCGCCGTGAGCAAGGTGCCCCGATCGGCGATGGCGGCGATGTTAGTCTCAGCGTTGGTCCAGTTCTTGAGATCGGTGGATCGCTCCACAGCATAGGTTCCGCCTTCCAGCGCGTTCCAGACCAGGGTGACTTCGCTAGCTGCCGCCCTTGAGGTTTGGACGACCACGGCCGCATTCGTGCCGCCTGAGAAATGAGTCGTCGCAGCCGCGCTAATCTCGGTGACGGCGGAGCCTGTCGGGTTGCCGTGGTAGGATCGGCCGATGTTGTAGGGGTACACCGGAGTCCCGTCGGCGGCCATGGCCACGAAGTAGGCGTAGGTGCCCTCAGGGTACTCCGGCGTCACGCACCAGCGGCCATTGTGTTCATCGAGGTCATAGTCGATGCCCATCACGAACTTCTGCCCGGTGGTCGGCTGGGTGAGATCTCCGAGGAAGGCATTGTCTTCCATGTACCGACCCAACGGGTACTGCGTGGACACCGCTGGCCCGCTCTGGTTGGCCCCCACGCCATAGGCCCGCTGGGCCCAGGCCGGGATGGTGGAACGGCCGCCCGTCGAGAGGTTGTCGGCGCCGCGTTGGCCATTGCGGAGTTGGAAGCCGGAGGTCATGCGCCGGATCGAGCTGGCGGCATTGGTTGCCTCGGCGAAGGCGTAGGGTCCGTACACGGGAAACCCGTCACTGACCCAGCCGAGGATGGGCGAGTGCCGCGTCACCGGTGCGGTGGATTCACGGTATTTCCGGGTGGTCTCATCGAAATCCACATGGTCGCCCAGCAGGTAGCGCAGGGCCACGGGGTTGGCGTGGTAGTGGTGGGTGCCGCTGTTTTCCTGATGGGCGTACCCCGGATCGAAGGTGGCCCCTTCATTCACATAGGCTTCCCGGTTCCAGTAGCCGTTGCCCATGCCCGCCTCGGCCACGCCAGTCCAGACGAAGCCGTCCCGGGAGTCGAACATGGCCACACCGTCGACGAAGCAGCCGATCACCCCGAGGCCGGTCAAGGTCTGGGTCGTGGGCACGGTGGGATTGCGCGGGATCCGGTAGAGAGTCTTCCGGTTGGTGGGCAAATTGGGGAAGGTGCCGTTGAGCCACGGACCCATGGGGTGCAAGGCCAGCCCGGTGGTGCGGACGTACACCCAGTTGCTGTCGGAGGCCAGTTCCTGGAGGCCGGCATAGGCGGGTTGGGCCTGCGTCTGGGATCCATTGCTCCAGGTGGTGACGGAGGTGCCCGACTGGAGCGCAGCGTCGTTGAGGTAAACTCGGGCGTAGCGTCCAGAACGGTGGGTGATCCAGGAATCGATTCGGGGGTCTGCAATGAGTGGCAGGGAAGCCAGGCTCAGTGCAGCGAGAAGGGTGTTCGGATTTTTCATGGGATCTATTCGGCGAGTCGAGACGGCGTCATTCGATCCTAGAAGTGTTAACTACCGATGAGTCTGCGGGGTGGATTTGTTAAGCCTGTGTAAATCTCGGAGCCGATGCTCAAGGTTTGCCCAGTCGGAAAAAGCGCAGGTTTTCCGTCAACTGCGGCGACGCAATGTTTTTGCCGGCATCGGCGCGGGTCGTTTCATCGGAAAAAAACCAAGGAGTCTCGAGAGACTTAGTTTCTTGCAACTCGAAGCCGACGGCAGTCACCGGCCAGCTGAGTTGGATTTGTTCGGAACCCGACGCGACCTCTAGTCGAGGGGCGACCGCAGAGGAGGGGCGCAGCAACCCGCTGAGTTGCAGGGCGAAGCGGATGTCGGAACTGTCGGGAGCAAACTGATGCACCTCCACGGCGAGCACATTGGTGCCCGTGCGGAACCCCTTAGGATCAACCGTGGCCTCATAGAGGGTGGTTTCATCAGTGCCGCCAACGCTGGCGCTAGCCCGGGAAATGATACTCAGGGTACCGGAGGGGAGGTTGCTTCGAAAAATCTCGACCCCGTTCAAGTACACGGCCGCACCGTCATCGCGGATAAGCCCCAGCGTCACGGACAGGAAGCGTGCGGGATCGTCTACTGTGAAACTGTGGCGGAACCAGGTGGTGATGTATCGGGCCGTCGTTGAAGGTCCATACTTCACGGTGGTGACGATATTGTCGTCGCCGTAGCCTAGGGGTGCGGCTCCGCTGTTCCAGGTGCTGTCTGCAAAACTATTGGAGCGCCAAAGCGTGCCCGCCAGGTAGCCGCTGTCATAGTAACGCCATTGGGCACCCAGGGGTACGAGGGAAACCTGGGCGAGGTCGCCGGGTGCGGAGGCTTCGAGATTGATTCCGTCCGCATGGCCGGTGAGCGTCAGCGGGTTGGAAAACCCAGTCGGCGTGAAGAGGTAGCCCTCAGCAATGGCCTTTACGGTGTAGGGCCCACGGGCCAATCCGGTCAGGGTGTAGGCCCCGTCGCTGGTCGTATACGTCTGCTGGGTGTTGGACACCTCGACCCGGACGCCGGGCACGGGCTTGCCCCCTTGGAGCACTCGGCCGGCCATGCGATAGGTGGAAGGGTTTCCGATCCGGACCAAGACGGCCGCGCTGCCTTCGCCACCCTTCATATCACTGACCGTGCAGCGCACCCAATACTCGCGGGCGACCGACCAGGTGCGGCTGACTTGGTTGGTGTTGCCGGCGACGATTGAGTTGTCACCGAAGTCCCAAGAATAGGCCAGCGTATCGCCGTCGGGATCGGTGGCATCGGCCGTGAAGGTGATTGGGGCTCCCGCGAAGGCGGCGGTGGCACTGGCCGTGAGGGTGACACTCGGGAGTTGGTTGTTGGTGAACTTGCCCAGGTTCACTTGCAGGTCGAGCGATTCGGGGATCGTTCCGCCTTTGGCCAACGGCGTGATATGGATGCCGGCCACCCGGTCGGAAAAGGTTCGGCCAATGAGCAGCGCTGAGTCGTTCTTGCCGTCGGCGGAGCCAGGCGTGACATCGAGCAGGAGTGATTGCTGGTTGCCGGAGCGGGCCCAGCGCAGCCCTACGCCGTCCATCAGGGCGGGCCGATCGGTGAAGCGTTGACGGAACTCCAGCCAGTAGTTGGTTTGCGCATTGCGGGCGATACGCACCGCCCGCGGGGTCGCCGCGTTGGTGGCATCGTGCGCGAAGAGCCGGTAGTTGCCCGAGGCCGTCACGATCTTCACCTGAGTCGTGGGCAGCCAATCGAGGTAGTTCTTGTATCGGGCGTTGAAGTGCCGCTTGCCGGCGGTGGCATTGCCCATGGTGTCGAAGCTGTCGCCATACTCCACGTTGCTGCCGGCCCCGAGAATGCTCTGGCCGCCGGTGTCCCACGCGTTGGCGTGGTTGAGTCCGAAGTTGTGACCCAGCTCATGGGAGGACACGCCGCCCGTCGCGTCGAAAGAGGCCCGAATCCACGAACCGGGTGCTCCCACGTAGCCGAGTCCGGCCCAGTTGAAGCCGGGAACGGCGCCGACGCAAATGAGGTCGAAGTCGAACAGCGCTAGATTAACACCAGCGGTGCGGGCGGCATTGCGGGCGTCGGTTCGCAAGATCGACGGGTCTGAGGCGCCGTACACGGCGGCCGTCTTGGGCATGCGCAAGGTGGTGGTCATGACGCTGCCGGCTCCGAGGGCGCGGAAGGTCGTCTTGCCGAAGCTTTGTTCCAGATAGAAGGCGGCGATCCCGTTGAGCATGTTGGTGCCGGTGGCATCGCTGAGGGGTGCGCCAGCCAGATCACTGAAATCGACACGCAGGATGAGCAAGCGCTTGAGGCCCTCGGTGTAAGCCGATTTTTGGCGGAAGACGCCATCGGCATCGGTGCCATTGCCTTTGTCTACCGAGGCCAGGATGAGTTGCTCGTTGTAGTTCTCGGTATGGGCTGCGCTGCACAACCAGGCGGTGTGTCCGCCGGCGTCCACGGGTACTTCGTCGGCAAAGGTGGTGACCGGTTCATTGGACACCGCACACAGGGCGTCCTTCGCGGGCGTGGCCATTCGAGCGACCTCGTCGGCATCAAGGATGCGGACGGCGTTGGGGTCCAGCGCGAAGAGGTTGCCCAGAGCGATGCCGTGCAACGGGACGTCGGTCAGCGTCGGGCGGAGCAGGGCGTCTCCGTAGGTGTGGGCCCGCCAAGCGCG
>JAPLUH010000535.1 GCA_026397675.1 Verrucomicrobiota bacterium | reverse complement strand
GGTGACGTTGGCGCAATTCAAAGACCGCCTGACGGCCCGGAATATCATTGCCTCCATGGCCATTGAGGAAGATCACCCGCTTAAATTCATGCCTCAGCACATTCTCCGCAAGGCCCACGAGCAGGTCTAAATACGGACGAGGCGGCGCCGAAAGGGTTCCCGGAAAATCGAGGTGATGATCCGAATTTCCGAGCCAGAGCACCGGAGCGAACACGACCTGTTGAGACAGCGCCAACTCGGCCCGACGTACGACCTCGCCCACAAGTTGGGTGTCAGTCAGCACGGGCAAATGCCCCCCGTGCTGCTCCAGCGCGGCGATGGGAAAAATAATCGGCGTCTCGCGCGGCAAGGCGGCCAACTGGGGCGAAGTGAGTTCGGCGAGGTACATGGAGAATTGAGTTCTAGGATGCAGATTCGATGCGCGGGGTCAAAGGAAGGTGACGAACCCAGGCGAGGTAATGCAAACACGTCTCACCTGGTCCGCCGCTTAGGGCTCCCAACTCTTCCGGAGTTGACCGGTCTCAGTATCCCAGACGCGCACAATCCCGCGATCGTCGGTACCCACGGCCCACCGTCCATCGCGACTCACCGAAAGGGCCTGGAGGTACTCGGGCGCAGCGGCAAGGTCTCGCAGCGTCTCACCGTCGGCCTTGAACACGCGCCCCTTGCCCGACCCGCTCACCGCCACAAACCGCAAGGCCTGACCGGCTGCCTGAAGTCCGGTCACCTCTTTACCAAAGCCATCGATATTCTTGCGACGCTCACCCGTGCGAGGGTTCCACAACTTGACCGTGCCCTCGGCTCCGGCGGTTGCCAAGACACTGCCGTCGGCCGTCCAAGCCACCCCGATGACATGGTGGGTGTGTCCCTCCAGATTGAAGCGAGGCATGTTGGTCTTCAGCCCGGTGATCCTAGCGAATCGATCAGCCCCGCTGCTGGCCAGGCGGTCACCGCGCGGCGAGAAGGCCAATGCGGTCACCGCGTCGCTGTGCAGGCTTCCCAGATCCTGGGCCACTGATCCATCGGACAACTGCCACAGCTTGAGTTCCCCGGACCTCGAAGGCTCACCGCCACCGGTTGCCAACAGGGTGCCATCGGGACTGAAGGCCAACGCATTCACACGGTCAGCAAAGGCGGGGGCGAGCGATGTTCCCGCCAAGGTCTGCCGAAGGAACCAAGGGCGTGCGGTCTGGATTCGGCTGACGCCATCGGGGAACGCGGCCAAAAATTCGTCCTCACTCAGAGCAACCAAGGCCAGCGGAGCTCCCTGGCCCACGGCAAAGGTGCTGACGGCTCTACCAATATCGGGGTGCCACCGGGTCCATAATCCATCGGCACCCACCGTCAACAGCGCGCCTCCCGAGGGGGACACGGCAGCACTCTGGAAGGGTTGGGACTTGGATCGATTCCAATGGGTCTGAAGCGCCTGAATCCGGGCCTCCGACCGACTCACCCGCTCCTGAGCCACCATCTTTTCAGCCTGGGTCGAGGCCACGGAAGCCGTTGTCGTTACGACATTTTTCTCCGCAAGAACGACATCCTGCACGGTGCCTTCGGCCGCGATACGAGCCTTGTCGAGCGTCCCCTTTAGCTCGCCTGCCTTTTTTTGAGCGGCCGCCAATTGCTCCTCAGCCTTCTTGCGACGCGGCGGCACTTCGATTTCGGCCCGCTCCAACGCAGCCTTCCGACGGCCCAACAGCTCTGCCTTCGCGATCACATCGTCCAAGGCCTTCAACGCTAATTCAGGCGAACCCTTGGCCAGGGCGGTCGCCTGCTGCACGGAATTACTGGCCTCCTGGGATTCCGCCTGGATCTTGGTCAATTCACTGGCGGCCGCATCCCGTTCCCGGGTGGCCGTGGTAGCGAGAGCATTCTGGTCCGACCATTCCTTCTCCCGCTCGGAAAGCGTTTTTGTCGCGAGATCGCGCTTCTCACGCGCTTTGCCCAAAGCGCTCTGAGCGTTGGTCACCGCCGTTTGGGCCTCTTGAATCCAAGTTCCCGCCGCGGCCAATTCCAACTTACTCCGCCCCAACTCCGCCTCCTCCCGCGCCACATCCGCCGAAAGTCGAGGATCGCCTGCCATGCGGGCCCCATTGGTGAGGGAAAGAGTGCGGAAGATCGTCTCCGCGGAACCGTCCGCCAGAAGTGCAACTCCATTGGATCCCGACCGATCCCAGAGCAAAGACCGGACCGGAGCGGACAACCGCCGCTGAGTGGCCGAACCTTGAGTCCATTGTTGGATGAGCCCATTGGAATCCGACAACCAAAGTGCACCTCCCGTCGCGGTGTCCGCCGCTAGTATGCTTACCGCTGAAGGGATTCCGGGAGCGTCTTCGAGCACCCAGTTCCCGCTGCCTGCGCCATCACCGGTTCGTCGCAACCGCTGAGCCGCATGGGCGGAGCCATAGGTCACCCACCATTGATCTTCTCCTGGAACCCAGGCCATTCCCGTCGGTTCGACCGGCAGTGCCATCACCTTGGAAAACAATACCCCCGTCTTGGTGATCGAGACGTTCCACCACTCACGACCGGAGACCACTGCCAACCAGTGCCCATCGGGAGACCACCCAAGCCGAACTGTCGACAACGACGTGCTCGGCGACATCCCCTTCAGCGCCCCGGCACCCAGCACACGCGACCACGGATTAGAACGGACTTCCAAAATTCCCGAGGCCGTCACCGAGGCCACCGCAGTGCCATCCGGCGAGAACGCCGCAGCCACCCAAGACAACTTGGCAGGAATAGACACCATCGGCTCGACCGTCACCGGACGCCGTTGCCACAAACGCACCTCACGAAATCCGGCCGTCGCCAACCATTCATCATCAGGGCTAAAGGCCAGAGCTCCAACCACATCGCGCTGGCTGGCCCCATCGAGCGAGGGATCTTGCAAGCGCCCCACCGTTTTGCCGGTGGCTACTTCCAGCACACTCACCCGATTAGCCCGAGCCACCGCCACCGTGCCGCCCTGCGAATCGAGGGTCACTGCAAAACTGGATTTCCAGTCCTGGGAAATCGGTTTCCACGCGGGCTCCACCACGACGGTACGGTCGGCCTTGGCTCCCTGCTCGATCCAACGCCAAAGCACCCCCAACTCTTCGGGCGTCAAATTCCGGGCATTGGATTTGTTGCCCGCCGGCGGCATGACCAAGTCTTCAACCTGATGGGCTGCGGACTTGAGAACGAGACTCTCGGCGGGTTTTCCGGCCACTGCGCCCGGCCCGGTTTCGCCTCCGCGCAAGAGGGAGGCCGGAGTCTCCAAATTTAGCCCAGCCTTCGCTCGGGTCTGATTATGGCACGGAAGGCAGTTGGCCTGGAACATCGGGAGGATGTCCTTCTGAAAGCCAACCGCGGCATTCGTATCACCGAGCGTGTTGCGTATGGGGATCGGACTGACGGCAGCTGCAACCGAATGAATCCCGGCCAACCCGACAGTGATAGCCCAGGCGGTCCACCATCCACACCGACGTCTGTTCAGGGACTTCACGGTTTGACCTCCGGCTTGGCGACGCTAACGACCGTCACATGGAAGGGCTCCGACCAAATGGCCAGAGTCAGGTCGCGGGGCTTGGCCTTTTCTTCGGCGGCCTTACGACGAGCCTCGGCCTCCTTCTTGCGGGTTTCGGCGGCCGCCTTCCCTTCCGGCTTAGCGGCGGACAACGCCTGGTCGGCCACCTTCAAGTCCGCCTCTGCCGACACCAAGGCTTCGGGTGCCTGACGGTATTTCCCGATCAGGGTCCCCTGCAGCCAGAGCGTGTGGGTTCCCGACGGGAGTCGAGCCTCGCCCAGAGACACTTCGGCCACCAGGTTGGTGGCCTTTTCCGGAACACTAATCTCCGAAACCTTGTCCAACGCAGTCTGTCCCACGGCCTTCAGTTTAAAGGCCCCTTGAAACTCCCCGCGCCGTTCAATTTGCAGGGGGAATTTCCAAGTGGCCCCATCGGCCGATCCCGTGGCGGTTCCAACTCGGATCGTCACTGGAGCCAACTCTTGGGTCACCACGCCGAGGCCCGAGGCGCGAGAACGACGGACCACTGGATTCTCAATATTGTAATCGATGACGGGCCAGACCACTGAGGCAACCGACGCGACCCTGACTAGCATCGTCGAACCCACCGAGGTCTTTCCGACTAGCTGCCATGGGGCCACGCCCGAGGCCTCCGCAGAGGCACTCAGCAGCAGTACCCCCGTGTTCTGAGCAGCCAAGATTCGCGTGGAGGAGGCCCGAACGCCTGGAGGCAGGTTGCTCGCGCTCAATTCAATCTCGCCCTGAAAGCCGTCCCGGCGGAATGCAACCACGCGGAAGGCCAGTGTCTGGTCGCGCCGAAGGACCGAGGGGAGCACCGGAATGCTACGATCCTCACCGGCACGAGCTGGTGGCATCGGGAAGACCACTAATTGGAAATCCGGAGCTTCCCGGCGAAGGCTCAGCCGGTAGGGATATTGCGCACTCCCATCACTCCGTCGAAACCCATCGCGCACGAGGATACGATACGAACCAGACTCGGGCACCTCCCAGCGAGCAGCGGCATCCCGATGAGCGGTGGGAAACTCCCGATCACCCAAATTTTGCTCGGTATCGGCCAACTCCAACACGTCCACCCACGACACTGCCTTGGCGGATGCCTCCGGAGGCTTGGCCCGTTGAACCAGCGCCATTGAATCGACCGGATGCCCCCAGCGTTCCGAGGTCAGTTCCACCCAGAACACGTCTCCTTTTTTTGCCTCGAAAGTAACCCCACTCGAAAGCCCTCGAGCCGGGAACAGGGCGGAGAATTCACACGGCGGCATCACGGAAACCAGTCCCGTCGAAGCCCCGGCCACCACCGGAAGCGCCGTAAGACCAAACGGCACCGGCTGCAGCGGCACCACACCGTCAGAGCCCCGCCAAAGCCAGGACCCCGAGGCCAAGGGAGTCGCCGACGGTTGCCCCAGCGTCCCCACCAGGGCGGAGGGATGAGCCGGCTCGGCCGGCGCGACGATCTCTAATTCACGCTCCTCCAGCGGTTCCCCATCGGCACCCAAGACATGGGAAGAGTGTCCACCGGGCAACCGATGCCCGTACACAATCGCCCGTTGGGAACGTCCCGCCTGCAGCACCTGCGGCATGGCGAAGGCCACACTCGGGCGCGCGGTCAACTTCAACCTGAAACCGTGGGTATCGCCACCCCGGTAGAGGGAGTCATTCAAGCGCACGAGGTAGACACCGCGCGCCGGTAACCGGAAATTGAACCACTCCCGGCGACGCACCCGGGACAATTCGGCCCCCGAGGCATCGGTCAACGCCAGGTCAGCCACCAACTTGGAATCCAGTTCACGGGCTTCGATCCGGACTCCCAAAGCCTGACCTGCTTCACCCTGGAACCGAAACCACAGGACCTCCTGAGCACCCACACGCCCATTGACCACTGCCTCTAACGGCAACTCGAAGGCCTGGGCCGGCGACAAAGGGGCCTGAGTCCAACGCAGCTCCGTTCCCGGCATCCCTACTGCAAAGGCCCTCGGATTGGACACCCCATAGCGACCCCGAACACGACGATCGATCCGGTCTTCAGAGAGTTCAGCCGGCAACAGGACTCGAAACCGATCAGTGGTTCCGGGCACGGGAGTGGCGGTCACTCGCGGGTCCGAGAATATTAATCCGTCTGCCTCATCGAGATCCGACCCACTGAGCGTTACCTCCACGCTGGACCCAGCCGCGCCACCCAGCGGAAATACCGTGTTGAGTTTGGCTAGTGGCAACTGCGCCCAGGCAGTCGCCATGGACAACCAACCCACTAGCAACCACCCAGCGGTGATCCTATGACCCCAGGAAGCCCGCGACATGCGTCAGTGGTTGAAGAGGAATTCCTTGGTGTTCAGGAGTGCCCAATTGAGGTCCTCCCACGCTTCGCGGCGCGCTTTAATCCGGAGCGCCTCGGTCTCGGCAGCATCTTTGCCTGGCTTGGATGCCCCAGCCTTGCGTGTCAGGTATTCGGTGGCCCGCTGAACCTCCTCGACCGATGGGGAACGCGCGTAGGCCAATTGATACAGTTCACCCACCTTGACTGGATCCGGACGGGTGTCGGTTTGAAGGCGCGCCGGACGGGAATCATCAGCGCTCAATCGGGTCTGGATGTCCTTAGAATTGAGCAAGTGTAAGCTCTGGCTGAGGGAAGCTTCCATGCTGCGCTCACATTCGCAGGCACTGCTTCCCTCGGGCCGGCCGAAGACGGTCAGGAAATGGCTTTGAGCATTGAAGCTGTTGTCAGGGAGGCAAATGGCTCGCGTGCCCGACGGAAGCCCTTCGAACTGGCTGCGTCCACCGGTCAGCGTGTTCACCGAATCCAACAAGACCTCGGCCGGCAAACGCCGCGGGTAAAAGCGCGAGAAATGGTGCCGATCCTTGGCATTGTAAGCATTGGGCTCGGCGCTCAACTGGTAGGTGGTGCTGCGGGCCAAGGTGCGCACCAGTTCCTTCAGGTCGAACCCACTGGCCACAAAGTGGGCGGCCAAGGCATCGAGCAATTCCGGGTTACTCGGAGGATTGGTGTCGCGCATGTCGTCCTCTGGATCGACCAAGCCTCGCCCGAAGAAATGCTTCCAGTAGCGATTGACCAGCGCCTTGGCAAACCAGGGGTTCTTGGGCGACGTCATCCAATCCGCCAAGAACACCCGGGGATCATCGTCGACACTCATGTCAAAGGCCGACTGTCCCAGGGCGGCCGGTTTCATGGCCTGGCCATTCTTTTTATTGGTCGCCTTAGCCTCACCACGACGGTGAATGACGATCTCTTCGCCGGGTTGCACACCCGGCTTGTAGGAGACCTGCGAGAAGGCCGCCCCAAAGCTCCAGTAGTCGGCCTGACTCCACTTTTCATACGGATGATGGTGGCACTGAGCACACTGCATTCGCTGGCCGAGGAATAATTGGGAAACGTCCTCCAACTGGGTCTGAAGGGTGCGGACCTGACGGAACCAAGCCACAGGGGGATTCTCCGAAACTTCGCCCGAGGCCGTCAGCAACTCCCGAACGAACCGATCGTAGGACTTATTAACCGCCAGACTGTCACGGACCCAGGCGTGGAAGACGATGGTGCCGCGGGCATGCTTCGGCTCGCTGCGCTTGTTGCGAAGCAGAGCCGCCCACTTGCCTGCAAAGTAATCGGCGTAATCCGTCGAGGCGAGTAGTCGGTCAATCACCCGATCCCGATCACCCGGGGCCGTGTCGGCTTCGAAAGCCCGAACCTCATCGGGTGTGGGCAATCGACCGGCAATATCGAGCGTGACCCGGCGCAGGAAGGTGGACTTGTCAGAAATTTCACTGGGAGGCATTCCCACCTGTTTGAGCTGCTTGAAGACCAACTCGTCGACGAAGTTTTTGGCCAGCGGCAATCGATCCACGGGGGCCCCGAGAGGAATCGTGGCCCGGAAGGTCGCCACTTGACCCTGGTAGCGCACCATTACAGCAAACTCACCCGGCTGATTGAAGATCTTGAGCAAACCATTGGCATCGGTCGAAGCCATGTCCTTGTCGTTGGGCTCAAAGAGAGAACTGCGGGTGACGTCCTCGGTGGAACCATCCGAGTAGTGGGCCGTCACGACCAACTGCTGCTCACCATTCAGTGCCAACGTCCGCGCAGAGGGGAAAACTTCGAGCCGCTGGACAGTGGCCGCGTTGGTCTTGCCCGCCGGCATGCCCTGGGCGATCCAGCGCACCAACCGGCGGTAGTCATCTGAACCAATTTCCAGGCGCTTGCCGCCGCCGTGAGGCATTTCGGCCGTCCCCTTGGTCACCAGCATGGATCGGGGCGGATCGGCCGGAAACAGGCGTCGCCCACGGGCCTCGCGAACCAAGTGTTCGTAGTCTTCGTCCGGCTCGAAGCCGAGCAATGAGAGGCGAAACCCGTTCTGGCCGGCCGCCTTGCCATGGCATCCGCCACCGTTGCAGCCATTCTTGGTGAAAATCGGAACGATCTGGTTGGCAAAATGCAGCGGCGCCGGCTGACCCGCATGAACGACACGGACCGGAAGTCGCGCCGTCACACCGTCGCGGCTCTTGGCCGAGATCACCGCGGCCCCATCAGCCACCGGAATAACACGGCCCGTGGTATCGAGCCGGACAATGCCCGAAGGCTCCGCGCTCCAACTCACCTCACGGCTCATATCCTGGGTGCCATTTAAGGTGGCAAGCAATTGCTGCCGGGCATCCTGAGAATCGAGAACCAACTCACCCGCTCCGGCCCGATAGTGCACCTCGAGCGTTGCACCTTGGAGCAAGCCGGGGCTGCCGACCAGAAAAGCCACAAGCAAGGTCATCACTCCCAGCAGGGCCCGCCGGGCCGCTTGAGAGGCCTTAGGGTGGGCCACCACCACCATCGAGGAGGAGTTCATGAAATCGAGTAAAAGGTGCATGGAATAAAACCCCATCAAGAAACCAACTCACGCATGGGCTGACACCCCTCGGGAACCAGGAATTGAGGCCGACCAGTGAGGTCCGGAAGAGTGACCTTGTTCACATCGATACCCAGGTTTTGGTACAGCGTGGCGAACACCTCGCCAAACTGTACGGGCCGCTCGCTGGGTTCGCCACCCAGACGATCGGTAGCCCCGATCACCTGCCCCACCTTCATGCCGCCACCGGCCAAGAGGGCGCAGCTGGCTCGAGGCCAATGGTCACGACCGCCATCCTTATTAATCGTGGGCGACCGACCAAACTCGCCCCAAGCGATGACGCTGACATCGTTCTGGAGCCCTCGATCATGCAAGTCGGCAATCAGAGCGCTGAGGGCTTGATCCAACAAAGGCAGGTCATTGCGGGCGTTGCCGAAATTGTTGCCGTGATAATCCCAGAAGCCGTAGGCCACGGTGACGAAACGGGCTCCGGCCTCCACCAATCGGCGAGCGACCAAGAACTGCTCATTGAGCATGGGGGCCGCATCGCCATGCACCTTGGGATCGCCTTTGCCGTAGCGTTCGCGGACGGCGGCGGGCTCTTTCTCGACATTCAGCGCCTCAAGCAGACGACTCGAGGTCAGCATGCCGAAGGCCTGCTGATTGAACCCGTCGACACCAGCCATGAGACCACTGGCATCCACCTCGCGACGGAAACGGTCGAAAGAGGTGAGCAAGGCCCGACGATCCGCCAAGCGATCGGTGGTGATGCCATTGAGCACCATGTCGGACTTGGCGTCAGCCGCAGGGCGAAAAGCATCATGCGATATCCCGGCATAGCCCGCATTGGCGGCATTGTAAGGCCGGTGCTGCATCCGCGGTTCCATACCCACAAAGGCCGGGACCGAGTTGTTGGCCGAGCCCAGCACCCGGGAGACGCTCGCACCAAAGGTCGGCCAGCCTCCAGGAGGCTGACCGGCCTTGCGCCGACCGGTCTGGCACATGAAATCCGAATGGTCATCAATGGCGTCACTGATCGACCGAATGACCGCATACCGCTGGGCCTGTTTGGCCAAGAGCGGCAGATGCTCGCAAATTTGAAACCCGGGGACGGTGGTCGATATCGGGCGGAACTCGCCACGAATCTCCGCCGGGGCATCCATCTTCAGATCGAAGGTATCTTGATGAGGCGGCCCGCCCGGCAGGTACACCATGATCACAGCCTTATGGTTGGACCGGAGCCCAGCAGCTGCCTCGGCCTGCAACAACTGAGGCAGGCTCAATCCTCCCAATCCCAATCCGCCAATGCGGAGAAAACTCCGTCGGGAGATTCCGTCACAAAAACGGTTAGAGGGTCCGGCAAGGGTCAACATGGCTAGGCAGACGTGAATGGATTACTCGCATGTTCACGAAAAAACACGCCAGTCTGAGAATGAATGGCTGGAGTCATCCCACCAGTTCCTTCATGGGCTGAACCCCCGGGTCGACGAGGAATTGGGGCCGACCGCTCAAATCCGGAACGGTGACCTTGTTCACGTCTAAACCCATGGCGTGATACAACGTCGCATGAACCTCGCCGAAGGTGGTGGGCCGGGAATCGGCCTCGCCTCCCAATCGGTCGGTAGATCCGATGACCTGCCCATGCCGGAGGCCGCCTCCAGCCAAGAGCGAAAAACCCACCCGAGGCCAGTGATCACGGCCGCCATCCTTGTTAATGGTAGGAGTCCGCCCGAACTCTCCAGCGACTAACACGGACACATCCTTGTCCAATCCCCGCTCGTGGAGATCGGTGATGAGCGCGCTGAGCCCCTGATCGAACAACGGAAGATCCTGACGCAGCGCTCCAAAGTTATCGCCATGATGATCCCACCGACTGAAGGCGAGAGTGACACAACGGGCCCCCGCCTCGACCAGACGTCGGGCTACTAGGAACTGTTCCATCAGTTTCGGGGCCCCATCATCCCGATTGCGGGAGTCTCCCTGGCCATAACGGGCCACCACCGCGGGGTCCTCATTCTTGAAATCCAGAGCTCGCATGAGGCGGCTGGAGGTCAGAATGCCAAAGGCCTGCTGCGTGTAGGCATCAGCCCCGGCCACCTGACCGCTGGTATCCACCTCACGACGAAAACCATCGATGGCCGCCAAGAGCGTTCGGCGATCGGCGAGTCGATCCAAAGTGATGCCATTGAGCACCATATCGTCCTTGCCACCACCCTTGTTGATCTCGAAGGGCGCATAGGCCGCTCCCAGATAACCAGCCACGCCGTTATCCGACCAAGGGACATGCCCCATCTTAGGCGCCAACCCGACAGAGGCGGGAATGGCCGGATCGGCGGAACCTTGAAGCTTTGCCAGCAGAGCCCCCATCGCCGGCCAGCCTCCCGGAGGTTGATTCCGGTTCAAGCGACCGGTGTAAGTTTGGAAGGACTCGTGACGGTCTTCCATGCCCACCATCGACCGGATCAGCGTGCATCGATCCATCACCTTGGCCATCCGCGGCAAATGCTCGCAAATCTGCAACCCAGGCAACGACGTGGCGATCGGATTGAATTCGCCCCGAATCTCAGCCGGGGCATCCTGCTTGAGATCGAACATGTCCTGGTGGCTGGGGCCACCAGGCAAAAAAATGAGAATAACCGCCTTGTGGGATCGGCCCGCAGGACGAAGACCCACCGACGATTCCGCACGAAGCAACGAGGAAAGACCAACGCCACCCATACCCAACGCGCCAATGCGCAAAAAACCCCGCCGCGAGACGCCGTCGCAAAAGCCGCAAGACGATGATTTTGGGCCCAGAATGGTAAGCACTGGAGTAAGGGGATGGTGAGTCTTCACAGCACTTCAAAAACCAGTGAGTGTCAACCCCGAAGGCCCCTATTTTCAGGCGGTTTCTTGCGAGAATTTCCAGCGGGGTTCTCGCAGGCGCGGCAGGATGCTCAATCTCACCCTGACACCCCCAAGAGTTTCGCCCAAAAACGAGGGAGCGGAGACCTCTTACGAATCCAGCGGAAGGGACAAATAGAGAACACCCGGACCGAGCCAATGAAAATGGGGCCCGGCACCTTTGGTACCGGACCCCATGATATTCTTGAAATGGAGGAAGCTCAGTCCCTATCAAGCGGACAACAGCGTGTCCTTTTCCTTGACTGCCATAGCTCCCTTGCCGATACGGCCGCGGAGGTAGGTCAACTTAGCGCGACGCACGGAACCCTGACGTTCCACTTCGACCTTGTCCACGCGCGGGGAGTGGGTCGGGAAGATACGCTCCACACCCTCGCCGTAGCTAATGCGGCGGACGGTGAAGGTTTGGTTCAGACCGCGGCCGCGGACACCAATCACGACACCCGCGAAGATCTGAATGCGCTCCTTGTCGCCCTCGACGACCTTGGTGTGCACCCGGACGCTGTCGCCCACGTTGAATTTCGCGGGTTCCTTGCGGAACTGCTCGCCCTCGATTTTGTCAAACAATGCGGCCTTGTTCATGGCTGTGTTCTCTTCAAATTTCCAAAACTAAATTTCCCGAATCCTCAATCTTGCAAAAAACTAATCCTCTAAAAAAACTTTCCAACCGTCAATTCGACATCCGAAATTTTGATTCATTTCAGTGCCGGCCCAGTGCCGAAGCAGTGCCAGCCCGATCTTTATCGAAATCCGAACCAAACTCGAACCGCATTAAGTTGGGCTATTTGCCCGGTTTTCGCCAGCGGTACTTTTCCCACAAATCCGGTCGATGCTCAGCCGTCCGTCTCATAGATTCCATTTGTCTCCACCGGGCGATTTCGGAGTGGTTCCCGGACATGAGCACCTCGGGGACCGTCCACCCGCGGAAATCCGCAGGTCTGGTATAGTGAGGGTATTCCAGTAATCCGTCACCATGAGATTCTTCAGAAGCGCTCATCGCGTCCCCAAGGGCCCCTGGCAACAGGCGAGTCACGGTGTCTACAATGACCATCGCCGGCAATGCGCCATTGGTGAGGACATAGTCCCCAATGCTCAAGGCATCGTCGGCCAAATGCTCTCTGATTCGCTCGTCGAACCCCTCGTAGCTCCCGCAAATCAAAATCACATGATTCAGGGCCGCTAGTTCACCAGCCACTGCCTGGTTGAATGGACGCCCACCGGGAGCGGTGAGGATGACTCGCGTCTCTGGCCCCCGAAGGGACTCCACTGCTTCAAAGATCGGATCCGGCTTGAGAACCATTCCTGGTCCGCCGCCGAAGGGTCGGTCATCGACTGTTTTATGCCGGTCATGAGCCCAGTCGCGAAGAAAATGGATCTTGAGGTCCAAAATCCCCGTCTTCCGAGCCCTCCCCACAATGCTCTCGTCCAAAGGACCTGAGAACATCTCCGGAAATAGGGTCAAGATATCAACCTTCATGGGGCACTCTACCAGAGTTGGTTGAAGCCAGAGAAGGCGATGCTATAGACAGCGACAATACAGACAGCGATGACAGAAGACGGTGAAAGACCCTGAGAAGCCCTCCAAAAAACATGAGCCCCTGCAAAGAGGCCTCGGAGCTATTCGTCCTCAACCAGATCGACTGTGCAGCGCCGCCCCGCCTTGGCCGCGCCCACTTGGAGCACGGACCGAATGGCTTGGATGGTACCGCCGCGACGACCGATGATTTTTCCGGCGTCTTGGCGAGCCACACGCACCTCGTACACTGTGAGGCCACCTCGTTCGGCAGGAGTCACGGAGACCGCTTCCGGTTCATCCACCAACTCCTTCACCACAAACTCGAGGAAGGCCTGCATAGCGACAACGTGTCAGCGATGGAAAGACTCAGGCAGCAATAGCAGCAACAGCAGCCACCTTGACGGACTTCTTGATAAAAGAAGCCACCGTCTCGCTGGGCTGAGCACCAACACCCATCCAATACTGGGCGCGATCCAAGTCCAAGGTGTAGTTGTTACCCTTAGTCTTAGGATTGTAGGTGCCGATCTCTTCGATGAACCTGCCGTCCCGAGGACTGCGTCCATTAGCCACCACGATCCGGTACACCGGACACCGACTCGATGACACCGGCTAGATGATCGTCTTGTCCGGAACGACCGCCCCTTTGGGGATGACCAAGACACCGTCCCGAATGTAATAAAGAGGATGATCCACATCGGCAGGCTTGCCTTCCGGAGACAGGATGCAGTTGCGGCCGATGCGGGCATTTTTGTCGATGATCGCGTTGTCGATCCGCGTTCCACGGCCCACACCAATGGGGATCCCCTGATTTTCAGGGCGATTGCGCTTCTCGGTGTCGTCGTAGTAGTCGGCCCCCATCATCACCACTCGATTCAAGGAGCTCCCCGCTGCGAGAACGGAGCGAATACCCACGACGGCGTGGCGCAACTGAGCATGATCGATGGTGCATCCGTCGGCGATCACCGCGTGATCGATGGCTGCACTCTCGATACGGGTGGCTGGCAGGTAGCGAGGCCGCGTAAAAACCGTGGGATTGAAGAAATCAAATTGGGGCCGATCACTGGTCTGGTCGAGACTGGCCTCGAAGAAGCTTCGAATGGTTCCGATGTCCTCCCAGTACCCCTGGAAAATGTAGGAATAAACCCGGTGATTCTCGATGGCCCCCGGAATGATGTGCTTGCCGAAATCAGTGTGATTGTTGTTCAGCAACTCCAAGAGCACCTCTCGGTTGAAGACGTAAATACCCATCGAGGCAAGGTAGAGGTCTTCATCGCGGCGGATACCCAACTTCGGGTACGTGGCCCGGTCGAGTTTCAAGGATTCCAACATCGCGGGATCCTTCGGTTTCTCAACGAAACGGGTGATCCGATTCTCCGGATTGACCTGCATAATACCCAGCGCTGAAGCCTCACGCGCGGCCACGGGTATGGTCGCCACGGTCAGGTCAGCCGAGTTCTCGATGTGAGCCTGCAGGACCGACTGGAAGTCCATCTGGTACAACTGATCACCCGAGAGAATGAGCGCGTACTCGAAGTCGTTGTTCTTGAAGTGCTGAAGATTCTTGCGGACCGCATCCGCCGTTCCCTGATACCAGCTCGTGCTGGAGAAACTCTGCTCGGCCGCCAAGAGTTCCACGAAGCCGCCACCGAAGTGATCGAACTTGTAGCTCTGGGAGACATGCCGGTGCAGCGACGCCGAGTTGAACTGCGTCAGCAAATAGATGCGACGTAGCCCACTGTTGATGCAGTTCGAAATGGGAATATCGACTAGCCGGTACTTGCCCGCCAGAGGCACAGCCGGCTTGGCGCGATCCCGGGTCAAGGGGAACAAGCGGGTCCCCTGACCTCCCCCCATGATGATGCTGAGGGTGTTTTCGTTGAAGGAGGAGGGGCGTGGGAGGGGCATGCTCGGGGGGACCTAGTTTCTGTCTTTCTAGTCCCAACTTCTTTCTTTCTCAAGGCGAGATGCGCCCTCTCAATCGGTGTGGCACACCAACGAGGTTTCAGCGCCGCCGAATCCCAAACGCCCCCTTCAGACCAACCGTTGGCCACCACCGTCGAAACCACTCCCGTCCAGATCGATCAAAATATCGCGAGGTTCGGCCCCCTTGCCCGGCCCAACCACACCTCGATCCTCCAGTTCGTCCATCATGCGAGCGGCACGCCCGTAGCCTAATTTGAGCCTCCGCTGAAGCAGGGAAACACTCGCCTTCTTCTCCGTACGGATGACCTCAATGCACTTTTGAAGGAGCTCATCATCCTCGCTGCTCCCCTCGTCGTCGGGATCAAGCGTCATAGATCCCAAGCTACTCTGAGCCTTCTGCAGGGCCTGATGAATCTCGGGCTCGTAGCTCGGTTTGCCTTGCACGCTGATGTGACTCATCACGGCTTCGATCTCGGCGTCGGTAATCAGGGCCCCTTGAGCCCGGATTAATCGCCCGGATCCGGGTGGCAAGTAGAGCATATCCCCCTTGCCCAACAGCTTGTCGGCACCCATCTGATCCAAAATGGTGCGGGAGTCGACCTTGGCCGCCACCTGGAAAGCAATACGCGCCGGGATGTTGGCCTTGATGACACCAGTAATGACGTCCACCGATGGCCGTTGGGTCGCGACGATGCAATGAATGCCCGCGGCCCGCGCCATTTGCGTAATACGAGCAATAGCCATCTCGACATCGGCCGGAGCCACCAGCATCAGGTCCGCCAACTCATCGATAATAACCACGATGTAGGAGAGCTTTTCCGGGATGACGATGTCCTCGTCCCGGGGGACGACGATCTGTTCATCGATTTGGACCGCAAACCCATCAGCCCCCGGTTCGACGCGCTCCTTGCGTGTGGTCAGCGGCAGTTCCGGATCCTTCGGCGGCAGCGGTTTTTCTTTCGGCCGCTCATTGAACGACTTGATATTACGCACCCCGACCCGAGCAAAGATCTGGTAGCGCTTCTCCATTTCATTAACGACCCATCGCAGGGCAAGGATCACCTTCTTAGGATCCGTCACCACAGGCACCACCAGATGCGGCAACGCGTTGTACTGCTGCAATTCCACCACCTTCGGATCGATCATCACGAAGCGGAGTTGGTCCGGGCTGAACCGGTACACCAAGGAGGCGATGATGGTGTTGATGCACACCGACTTACCCGAACCGGTGCTGCCGGCGATCATCACGTGGGGCATCTCAGCTAGGTCGGCGATGATCGGATGCCCATAGACATCCTTGCCCAAGGCCAGCGGAATCCGAGCCTTCGTGTTCTGCCACTCCGGGGATTCCAGAAGATCCCGCATAATCACCTTGGTCTTGATTGCATTGGGAACCTCGACACCCACCGAGGATTTGCCAGGAATCGGAGCCAGAATATTGAGCCGTTCGGCCTTCATGGCCGCGGCGATGTTGTTGGTCAGGCCTGCGATCTTCTCCAGTTTTACCCCGGGCGCCGGATGCAATTCATAACGGGTAATGGTGGGACCCTTGGTGATGTCACCGGGTGCGACCTCGATGCCGAACTGGGCCAGTGTTTGAACCATCAGCCGAGCATTAGCCATGAGTTCCTCCTTGGTCTCGGTCGGTTTGACGGAGGTGTCCGGCAGGCTCAGTAGGTCAATCGAAGGCAGTCGATAATTTCCAATGATGGGCGCGCTGGCCACGGTGATCGGCTTGGACTTGCGGGGCTGCATCACCACGCGTGGACGAGCAGCGAACACCGGCAGCGCCTCTGCCACTGGATGTGCAGCGTCCTCAGGGCGATCCCAGGGAGGAGCATCCTCAGCATCGGTGCCATCGGTCTGTTCGGCTCTAGGCCCGACGGACTCAACGGATTCAACAGTGCTCCCCTCCTCGTCATTTAATTCAGCACCCGGCGGACGGCCCAAAACGCGCTCAGCCACTGACTTGGGCTTCCGAGGTTCTGCTGCTAGAGCCGGATCGTCGACCGCGGGGGTGAGCACTGCAGAGATTTCATCAGCCTTGATCACTTCGCCGGCCTGGACGGTCCGAACTTCTCGGGGTTGGGGGACACTCAGATCACGAATGGTCACCTCGGGGAAGGGCTTCAAGTCGGCTCCCACTCCGGAGGGTTCCGGAGCACCTTCCGGCTGAGGAACCACAGCCGCCTTGCCTCGGGCCGGCTTGGCCACCACGGAGGCGGTCTCCGACTCGGCGGTCACCTGCTGAGTCAACTCACGAGCCTTCTTCTCCAACGCCTTAGCCTTCTTCTCGATGGAGGCCTCCTCGGCAGCCATCTTTTCCTCAGGAGTCTTCGGAACTCGCACCCACAATTGCCGGATCCAAACCAGCAACTGGTAGTCGGTGAGGAAGAGCAAGCTCGCCAAATAGACCATCACGTAGGTCACCACCGCCCCCATACGCCCTACCGAATATTCGACCCAGGCGTTGTTGATTTGGTGTCCCAAAATCCCACCAGGACTGGGCCCGCTATTCTTGCGAATTTGGATGCCCGGGATCCAACGCTCACAAAGATCCAGTACACCCACGCAGGCGATCACTAGACCCACCGAGGCGATCAGCGATCGCCAACGGCGTAGGTAATTCAGGGAAGGAATGAAGGACGCGAAACCAAATCCCAACAAAAGCACTGGGAGCACCCAGATACCGAAACCCAGGACTAGATGAAGGTTGTAGACCACGTGGGCCCCGAAGCGGCCCATCCAATTCCGGATGGCCGTATTGGGCTCGGTGGTGTTAACGCCCAGATCCAGTCGGTCATAGGAAATGAGGGCGGCAGCCAGCACCACCGCCACCAGGATTAGAAACAAGCCTTGGCTGTCGACCCAGATACGGTCCTTGCTGGATTCCTCTGTCCGCTCTTTGGTCGCCACGCCTGCCAATCTACGGACCCGCTGGAGGCCACGGCAAGCGGGGAACCGCACGGTTACAGAATGAGCGGGATTGGCGGTCGCCTTCAGATGCCCGACCGATTATCTTCCCTCCCACCGGACAGGCCACGGTGATTGAACCATGCCCGAACCCATCGATATCGAGATCACAGAGAGCCGTCCCGGCCTGCGCTTGGACCGCTACCTCGCGGAACGTTTCCCGGAAACGTCACGGGGGCGCTTCCAACAGCTGATCACCGAGGGTGCCGTCCTCGTAAACGGCTCTTGCCCGAAGACCACCGACCATCCGCGGGTGGGTGATCGCATCCAGGTTTGCTGGCCAGAAGCCATTCCCAGCGAGGTGCTGCCCGAGAACATCCCCTTGTCCATTCTGCACGAAGACGAGGATTTACTCGTGGTTAATAAATCCTCCGACCTGGTGGTGCACCCGGCTGCAGGGCATTCCTCCGGCACACTGGTCAATGCACTCCTTTATCATTGCCAAGACCGCTTGAGCGGCATCGGTGGCGTCGAACGGCCGGGCATTGTCCACCGCTTAGACCTCGGAACCAGCGGTTGTATCGTGGTGGCCAAAACAGATGCCGCACACGGTCACCTGTCGGCGCAATTTGCCGAACGCACCGTTGAAAAGGCCTATCTAGCGCTGGTCATCGGCACGGTCCGACCGCTCAACGGAGATATCCGGGCCCCAATTATCCGCCACCTGATCCAACGCAAAAAGATGGCAGTGACGACGCCAGGTAAAGGACGAGAGGCTTGGACTGAGTACCGCTGCCTTGAGTCACTCAGGGATGCCTCATGGATTGAGTGCCAACTGCATACCGGCCGAACCCACCAAATTCGGGTTCACCTGACTCATCTCGGCTTTCCGTTGCTCGGTGACGACGTGTACGGAGAGCGGGCCAACGCACGGTTCTTCCAGGAACATAACTGGAAGGCCCCTCGTCAAATGCTCCATGCCGCCCGACTGGCCTTTCAGCATCCGCGCACGGGCCAAAAGATTCGTTTTGAGGCACCGCTGCCTTCTGACATGGCAGCCTGTCTCGATCGACTGCGACTCGCGCCGATCCCCGAGGCTCCGCCGCCGTCACGAACCAGCCGAGCCTCGCGTTGACCATGAGCGAGTCCCGATCGCGCTTCCTCAAGCAAAGCCTTTGGATGATTGCGGCCACCCTGGGGGGCGGGGCTGGCATGGCTCTGGTCCATGGTTCGGTGTCGAAGCTTGGCGGGGCTCAGGTCTATTTTCAGTTCAAGTCCCTGATGGCGATTTTCTACGTCGTGGGCGCCGCCCAAGGGGCTCTTTGGACCCTGACGGCACGGCAAACCGCGACAGCACTCACCCACGAAGCGATCCAGGCGACTCGGGCTCACCTCAAGCGTACCGCAGGCACCGTCTTACTGGTCATGACACTGGCCGGTCTGGCGCTCATCCCGAGTGGCCCCACTCTGGCGAGCCACTTGAAACTCAACTCGGTGTTGCCTCTATGGATCACCTGGGGACTCATCCTGACTTCGCTGCTGGCAGCCCTCCAGCGAGGCGTCCTCCAAGGGCGACAAGATTTTGCCGGACTGGGATCCATGTCGATTGCCGACGGGTTGGGCCGGTTTGCCTCGGTGGCGATAATTCTCTCTTGGCTAGGCAGTAGTGCCGCAGGAGCGATCGGTGGAGCCCTGTCCGGAACGCTCATCGCCATGGCGGTGGGTTTTCGCGCCATCAGACCCTGGAGCGTCGAAACGAGCGGCAGCGCGCCCCACCCCGGAACTGCTGCGCCCGCTACCACCGGAGCCATTGGGGGATTCTGGCCCCTCTTCCTCGGCGCGGCAGCCCTCCAGGCCCTGAGCCAACTCG
>JAPLUH010000384.1 GCA_026397675.1 Verrucomicrobiota bacterium | reverse complement strand
GGTGTGGAAGTGGATGGGGATGCCCACCTCGTCCTTCAGCGCCTTGACCAGCTTCTGAGCGGCGTAGGGTCGGCACAGGCCGGCCATGTCCTTGATGGCCAGGATGTGTGCGCCCATGCGCTCCAATTCCTTGGCCAGTTTGATGTAATACTTGAGCGAGAAGGTGTCGCGGCGGCTGTCGAGGATGTCTCCGGTGTAGCACAAGGCCCCCTCGCACAAAGCGTGCGTGTCCTGCACGGCGTCCATGGCCACGCGCAAGTTGGGCAAGTAGTTGAGCGAGTCGAAGATGCGGAAGATGTCCATGCCCGAGGCGGCCGCATGCTTCACAAATCCGGCGACCACATGATCCGGGTAGTTGGAATAGCCCACCGCATTGGAACCCCGGAAGAGCATCTGGAAACAGATGTTGGGGATTTTCTCTCGCAACTGCCGCAGGCGTTCCCAGGGGTCTTCGTTGAGGAAGCGCATGGCGGTGTCGAAGGTGGCACCTCCCCACATTTCTAAAGAAAACAGGCCGCTCTTGGCGTCACCCATACTGCGCGCCAAGGCATCGGAGCAGGCGAGCATGTCGAAGCTCCGCACGCGTGTGGCCATGAGCGACTGGTGAGCGTCGCGGAAGGTCGTGTCGGTAATGAGCAGGCGCTTTTGCTTGAGAGTCCATTCGGCGAACTTCTTCGGGCCGAGTTCGAGGAGAAGGTCCCGGGTACCTTTGGGAAAGGGTGCGGCCAGATCGGTCTTGGGCAGCGGGGCTGGGTCGAAGGTCTTGGTCGGCCGGTACCCCTTGGAATGCGGGTTGCCGTTGACGATGACGTTGCCCAGGAAATTAAGCAGTTTGGTGGCCCGGTCTTTGCGGCTGCGGAAGGCGAAGAGTTCGGGCGTGGTGTCGATCAGCGTCGTTGTCGCCTGTCCGCAGCGGAACTGCGGATGGAGAATGACGTTTTCGAGGAAGGGAATATTGGTTTTGACCCCGCGGATCCGGAATTCCGAGAGAGCCCGGTCCATGCGATCCATGGTGATCTCGTAGGACTGCCCGGAGGCGATCACCTTGACCAACATTGAATCGTAGAACGGCGTGATGACCGAACCCGAATAGCCCATTCCACCATCGAGGCGGATGCCGAAGCCACCGGGCGAGCGGTAGGCGAGGATCTTACCATAATCGGGAGTAAACTTGTTCTCCGGATCCTCAGTGGTGACCCGGCACTGGATGGCGTAGCCATTGCGAGGCACCTGATTTTGCACCGGCATTCCCACCTCCTTGGAATGCAGCGCATGACCTTGGGCGATGAGGATCTGGGCTCGCACGAGGTCCAGGCCAGTGATGACTTCGGTCACCGTGTGCTCGACCTGAATGCGGGGGTTCATCTCGATGAAGAACCACTCGTGGCGGTCGAGGTCGTAGAGGAACTCTACCGTGCCTGCGTTGTTGTAGCGGATTTCTCGAGCCAGTCGGGCTGCTGCATCGCAAAGTTCCTGGACGACATTCTCGGGTAGCCCAAAAGACGGGGCCACTTCGATCACCTTCTGGTGGCGGCGCTGCACGGAGCAGTCTCGTTCGAAGAGGTGGATGACGTTGCCGTGGCTGTCTCCGAGGATCTGA
>JAPLUH010000442.1 GCA_026397675.1 Verrucomicrobiota bacterium | reverse complement strand
GATCAATGCTGCGATGGAGCAAGGCCATTTCCAGGAGTCGTTCCATGAGGTCTCGCTGGAGCGTAGAGATTCGAGTCTCGGCCATTTCCCGGGCGGTCTTGGCCTCGGCTTCAGCGACGGCTCGGGCTGCTGATTCTTTGCCAAAGACGGGTAGCGTCTGGGTGACTCCGATGGCGAGATCCCCTTCCTCTGAAGCCTGGGCTCCTCGGGAGGTGAATCCGATTCCTCCGGCGCGGAGAGTTGGATCGGCCCACCGCCGCGTGGCTTCGGCCTGAGCCTGGGCGGCACCCGCCCGCAGCTGCAACGATTGCAGGCCGGGGTGACGGTCCGGGATGGATTCGGCCAATTGGTGGACGGCCAACGGCGTGACCACTTCGGCACGGCAGAGCAAGGTCACCAGAAGGCTGACGACCCAACCGCCGATTCGGGCCGGAATCCGAAAATTGATAGGCGAAGAATTCATGAATGGAACCAACGGGAGATCTGGGACAGGACCGAAGCACTGGGCGCTTTCTTGGTCTTGGGAAGCACCGTCAGGGGATTCCAGGAAAGGTGAATTCCGTCTGCGGCTGGGCTTAGAAGTTCGTTCGTGGAACGACCCTTCAGGTCCGGATGCCTGACTATAAGCAGGCCAAATGGATGGACCTATCCGACTCCGATGGGGGGCGCCAGACTTCGGAGTCCGGACCCGAGGATGACCGAGGGCTCAAAGCCGGTATCCCATCGAGGAATTGCCGGATCTGACCTGTGTGGTTGGATCGCGGCTGTTCGATAATACCAGGAAAACACGGCAGCGCCGCAGAATTCGGCAGCCCCGCAGAATTCGGAGCCAGAACTACTTTGTGGAAACGGAAGAATGAGCGGAGCCCACGTCGGAGGCTCCAAATTGAGCCCCCCCTGGATCACCGCCTGAGGAGAGCACGGGTTGGCCGGAGACGGGGATTCCGAATTGTTGGATCCCGGATCTTGGGATGCGTGATGGAGACGTGAGACTAAAATTGCAGTCCCATCGGTTTGTATCCCGCGGGAGGATTTAGATCGGGCGCAGCAGCCGTGGGAGGATTGGGTGAGTCCCGTGGGGGACTGCCGACTGCCGCTCAGAACTCCGTGGCAATGGGCCACGCAGAACGATTGGGACACCAGCCAAACCCAGAGCATCATCGCCGCAAATGCGCGGAAATGTCTCGGTAGGTGGGTGGTCGCCAATTTCATTACAGGCACCACATATCGGCCTTCATACCAGCAGCGTCAAGGCTCCTCAGGTCAGGATATTATTGAATCAGGAAATTGTGGATGAAGCCGCAGTGGGAGCAGATGAAGGTATTGGCAATGCTTTCGTGCCATTCCGGTTGCATGCCTGCTGGACTGGCGGTTTCGAGACGTATGCGCCGACGGTGAAACTGCTCACGTGTGCACTGGTGGCAGCGCAAATGATGTCCATCAATCTCGATCCGGGTGGGTTCGGCGTGCAGCAATTTCATGGGGATGTCCCGACTGTAGGTGAGGATGGATGAAAATTCTAAACTTTAAGATGAACCCACGTGATGACAGCTTTCGCTTTTCTAAGTGAGCTGCAGCATAAGAGGACTTGATCCGCGGAGCTGCTTCGGACTTCATCGGTGAGGGTCGCCTGATAAAAGTTCTCGAGCGGCAAAGTTCGTCGGGGCGTTGGTTTTCCGAATCACTGTCTTATGGTACGTTTGAAGGACATCGCTGTGGTGGCTGGAGTCTCGGTCATGACGGTGTCCAAGGCGCTGCGCGACAAGCCAGACCTGTCCGCTGGTACCAAGGCGCGCATCCAAGCATTGGCGCGACAGATGGGCTATGTGCCCGACGCCTCGGCCAGCGGTTTAAGGAACCGCAAGACCCGCCTCTTGGGGTTAGTGATTCCGGCGCCGACCGATCCGGTCTACTCACGAGTCCTGTTGGCTTTGGAAGGGATGGCTTATGAACGGGGCTTCGACCTGTTGTTGGCTCATTCGCTGGGCAATGTGGATCGCGAAGACTCGGTGATCCGGCGCTTCATGTCGCGACGTGTGGATGGAGTTTTCATCGCTCCGGTCTATCGGATGGAATCTACGGCTCCGATTTTTGATGATCTGCTCAAACAGGGTATTCCCACTGTCCTGTTGGGCCAGCGGGCCCCCTTCTGCCAACAGTTTGTCAACGTCGAGACAGATGATCTCGGTGCCTCTGAAGCGGTCACGCGGCATCTGATCTCGTTGGGACATCGTCGGATTGCCTTCTTTGCGGGCCCGACCCATTCACCTTGGGCGCAGGAGCGGATCGAGGGTTACCGTCGGGGATTGCGCGATGCGGGAATTCCTGTGGAAGACCGTCTGGTGTTCCATGCCGGTTCTACCGTGGAGGAGGGTGCTTCAGCGGCCATGCAGTTCATTCAAGAGAACCCTGAAGCCACTGCGATCCAAGGCGTAAACGACTTGGTGGCTATCGGTGCCGCGGATGCCTTGCTCAATCAAGGAGTTCGTATTCCTCAGGACCTCAGTGTGGCTGGGTTTGGCAATGTCTTGGTCAGCGAATTCTTTCGGGTGCCGCTCACGACCGTTCGTCAACCCAAGCTCCGATTTGGCTCGGTGGCCATGGAACTAATGCGGAAACTGCTAGAGGGTGAGCGTCCGTCCTCCGTGCGCATTCCAGCCGAATTGGAATTGAGGGCCAGCACCGGTCCAGTACCGACCCGGTTGGCGGGTGCTTAGTCGTGAAGAGACTGGGTGGCAGTCGCTGAGGCGGAGCCGGTCGCTGAGCTGGGGATCGAGGGAACTGGGTCAGGCAACGATTCTTGATCGTTTCCGGATGAGTTTGAGTTGGAATCGTGAACGTCACCACCATCGCCAGGTAACACCTTCGGAGCCGGCCCTCAATCAGTTCCGCTCACCAGGAACCTCGATGTCCACCATCCCCGGAATAGGTCCAATAGATGTCCCGCATTTGCTTGATGGGTTTCCACTGGACCGAACCATCCAAGGGAGCCACGTGACCGCCAACAGATCCTGCCTGTCGCGCCGTCATTGGGTTCGTGATCGGATAAATATAAACGGAGCCATTTCGCCGTATCGGCCCTGTTTTCCCATGGGGAGCGGTCACCCAATTGTACCCACCATTCCCATTGGCCGCCCAACTGTTTATGTCCGAGAAGAGGAGCAATGGCTCATTGAGCGCGTTCGTGTTGCTCTTTAGGGCGATCGGATTGTCCGTCAACTTCAGCGGTGCCGTCCAACCCGCTCCCTCGGGCATCACTCGTCCTCCATGGTAGTGATACCCAATATAGTAGCCGATGCCGGTCTGGTATCGTCCCGTCTTGTTGTCCGTAATTCCAGGCAATGACATTGGATAGACATTGGGACAATCAAACACCTTGTCTCCAAACTGATTACTAATCGTCGTGTACATCACCGTCGCAATGCTAAGCAGGAAGGAGTCGCCGCCATCCCGAATGCCTGTGAACATGCGGTCATTGTAGTCCAAGGCGTAGACATGCGTCGCCAAACCCAGTTGGCGGAGGTTGCTGATGCAATTGGCACGTTTGCCCCGCTCCTTAGCACTGGCCAACGTTGGCAACAACATGGAGGCAAGAATCGCAATGATAGCTATGACCACCAGAAGTTCGATGAGGGTAAAACCCTCGGAAACTGGGCGCGCAAAGGGAGAGCGTCTCTGGACGTGATAAAGACTTTTCATGGGGGTATTCGACGCTCGCGGGCCGAGTAGGGACGGCCAATCGATGGTGTTTAGAAGCAGCGTCTTGCCGTCCTCGGTTAGAAAACCAAGCTCGGGGGCCCAGTTGGCAACCAAGCTGGCGGCCTGGCCGAAAAATAGTCCGATTCGTTTATTCGGAACGGTGCTTCCGTCCACCAACTTGTCACCCTTTTCGTACACGAAAAGGGTCGGGTAGGTCCCATCTGACAGGGTGCTAGCAATCACATCGGCGTCGGCCGACGGCTTGCCGTAGTTGAAGCTGTACGGAGTATTGTACACCTTGGCTTTGGCCGGGAGGCCTTTGGCCATGGGATGTGCGGCATTACGAATGTAGAGTGAATCGACTGCATCCTTGAGGCTCGCTGGCTGGCTGTCTTCGGTTCGCCCTGTGTTCCCAAAGAAGGAGAACTCATTCGAAAAGTCCGCCGGATGCTCGGTCCACTCCGCATTGTCCCACATGTAGGCTTCCGCCGATATGACTGGGATATTGGAATCGCGGAGAATGAATTTTTGGACGGCGGGTTCCCCGATTGGCTCCAGAACGGATCCCGAACCGATCGTTTCGGAAATGAAGACCACATCCTGCCCTACGATGGCGTTGCGCATTTCAGCCGGCGGACCGCCCGATTGAAATACTGTCACGATATACCCCTTGGCTTGAAGCAGAGCAATCAATGCCGGATCGGAATTGATCGGAGACGCGGAGGAAGATGTCATGAAGAGAATCTTCCCGGACGATTTCTGATTCTCGTCATAACCGAAGATGATTTCCCCGGTGCCGGCATGGGACAACCGTCCGTTGCCATCAATGATGAACGGATGATTTTCGGCGTCCGTGCGCCAAACTTGAGCGGCCTTATCTTCGGCCGAGAGGGTACCGAGGTAATCGGCATCCACACCCTTGTACCGTTGGCGATTTGCCCAAAAATACTGAATTTCTAGATCCTGGCTGCGGGATTTGTCCCCATTGGCCCCGGGGCCTTTCTTGTCGTCGTCATCGAGTCCGATGTTGAAACCCATCCGGTATCCGTTGCGCAGTTTGTTGCCGGCCGTTGGACTCTCAAACATCCGCTTGTGGAAACGGGCCTCCATCTGCCAACCGCCGGTGACGGCAGCGCCCTTACCGAAAACATCCCCACTTGCTCCGTATTTCCAATCGACCTCATTGGCCCATGACTGGCTTCCTTTGGCTCCAGCGTTCTCATCCCATGCGGAAAGCCGACCCTGGAAGTTGAGGTAGCTGTGGCCGCCGACCGGATCTTTTGAACTGTCGGTGTTGTTGTCGAAGCCGTCTGCCAGCGCGTCGGTTACAATTTCAATGGCATCGTCCTTCCAGAAACTTCCATTTGGATCATCGCTATTGACGACGTCGTCTTGGGCCTTGATGCCGACATAGAGGTAGTTGTCGTCATGGGCCAGCCAAAAGGTAAAGTTGGAGTCTTGTGCATTGTCCCAAGCCCGATCCTCTGGCCAGTTCAGGATCCAGGCGCTCACCCCGGGTGTCACCGTCACTCCGGCGAAGCCGCCGTACTCATTCAGGCCTAACGTTCCGTCGGCCTTGACCGAGTCATTCGCCACCTTGGGAACCATAAGGGTGGTCCTTGCCTTTTCCGACCAGAGCCCCTTCGAAGTGGGGTCCAACGCTGCGAGGTCAAGGGCCTGTGAAAATGCGACGCAGGGAAGTAGCATTGCTGCAGTCGCGATTTGAATTTTTTGTGGTTTTTTCATTTGTTTTTTGATTAATCAAAACCAAGCCCCTCTAGGTGCTACAGAAGCGGCAATGTGGAGATCATTGCTGCAATATACTTGCGGGGAGGTTTTCAATGTTTTGAAAAGCTGAAGGTTTTGTCAAGTCAAAAAATAAAATGCCGGCGGGGTTTTCCAGAGCCAATTCATCTGGATTTGGGGAGGAGGTATTAACCCTGTGGCGTTGCAGGTTTTGGTTGCCTTGGATGAGCCGTGGCGTGCCGGAGGACTCCTGGAAGGGCTGATCTCTGCGTCAGTTCCTCGATGGTGGGGTCGATGCAACTCGCGTGGATGCGCTAGATCACCGCGACAGACGCACCGTCGCGCTGCTTGCGGGAGAAGTCTCGATAAGGACGAACGGTCCGTCCGGAGCGTTTTGGCTTAGCGCCACCGTTGGGTTTTCAGCCAAGCCAGCAAGTCCGCGGTCCAAACGTGCGGGTTCTCGAAGGATGGTGGCTTGGCACCGAGTCCGATTCCGTGAGGTTTTCCGTCGTAGAGGTGTAATTCGAAAGGAACCTTGTACCGCCGACAGGCGGTGGCGAAGGACATGGAGTTTTCGATGGGCACTGCCCCGTCATCTCGTAATGACCAGATGAAAACCGGCGGAGTTGTGGCGCTGACCCTGTTTTCGTTTGAAAGATCTTCGATCAATTCAGACGAAGGATTCTCTCCCAAGAGATTGCGGCGGGATCCCGCATGGCTGAAGGGGCCCATAGAGATGACCGCGTAGCAAAGAACCCCCAGATTGGGACGGCTGCTCATGCGCTCCACCAGGTCGGACGACTGGGCGTCGCCTCCGTCATGGTGAGTGAGGAGTGTGGAGGCCAAATGCCCTCCGGCACTGCTTCCCATAATTCCAATCCGGTCGGGATCCACCCCCCATTCCGCGGCATGGGCCCGGACCCAACGAACGGCTCGGGCTGCATCCTGAAGCATCGAAGGGTGGCGGTACCCCTGGCTGCCGAGCCGGTATTTGACCACGAATCCGTGCACGCCCTCTCGGTTCAGAAACAGTGCGTAATCTCTGCCTTCGTGGCCCGCCAGTCCTCCGTAACCCCCTCCAGGTAGGATCACCATGGCGGGTTGAGCCTGTGAGCTTCGGGCTGCTGGGTAGGTGGTGAGGGTTGGAATGTCGGCGTCGTTGGTGCCCTTGGATCCGGGCACCGCCCCAGCAGGCCAGAGGGGCAGGGTGATGGAATCAGCGCGGAGCAAACCCAAGATCAGGGAAGCGCCCACCAAGAATTGGAAGGGGGACATGATGCCGATGACGTTGCCCAAGTTTGTTTGGGAAGGAATCACAATTCCATTGCGCGCGTCCGGACCGAGTTATTTTAAGAAATCCCGTTCCTCAGGCCGCACGACCAACACCGGACAGGAGGCATGCCGGACGATCTTCTCAGCCACACTGCCCATGAGCATGTGTGGCAAACCAGTTCGGCCATGGGTCGTCAGCACTAACAAATCGACGCCCAGTTCTGAGACAGCACTGACCACTTCGTGCCAGGGGCGGCCAACACGGACAAGGACCTCGGTCTGGCGAGCCGAGTCCATACTGGAAGCTCTCTCGAGCAATTGCTTGCGCACGGCTTCCACGTGAAGCGCTTCATCTTCTGGAGAATAGGCGGGTATATAGCCATATTCAGGCGGTAAAGCCATGGGTTCGAGGACGTGAAGAAGGGTCACCCGACTCTGGAAAGTGGATGCGAATGCATCGGCGTATTCGATCGCCTTCTTGGAGGCGGCGGAGAAATCGGTTGGCACCAGAATGTGGCGAGGATGCACACGGCTGACAGGCTCGAGTGGCAATGAATGGACAGCCCGCTGCCCAGTGGGCGGGGAGACCAAGAGGTGTGTGGCAGCGGTGTCCGGTGGGCAGGCTTGAGTGTCTGGTTTTTTCATGGATGGGTCGGATTAATGCCTCGTTATCGGACGGTCACGCAGCAATTGATGCCGCCGAAGGGATTGGAGACGGTGACCGCCGATCCCGGGTCGGCGATCCACTTGCCATCCACCACGAAGAGGTATTCGTAGATGCCCGGCTTCACCTCCAAGGTTTTGGACCAACGCCCCTTCCCCAGCGGGACCATGGGTGTGGCCGATGGATGCCAATCGTTGAACGTCCCTGCGATCGCCACCATGCAGGCTTCGGAATCGTGGAAGTTGAACGTCATCGGGCGGTGATCCGTGAGCGAGGATTTGTTCGTGGTGAGGCTTTTGGAGGAGGGCTTGGATTTCATGGATGGTATGGAACTGACACCATCGTTCGATGGCATCGTGCCCTTTGGCTGCGCATTGCTTGTTCTGGGCGTAGCCAATTTTGTGGATCTGTAGCCGCCTGTCGCTGTCGTGGGCGGGACTGCAAAATTGGAGTCACACCCTGCAAATGGAGGAGGGCTGCGAGGAAGGGGCTCAGTCCAGATTTTGGAATGACAACCCGCTACCGTCAGAAGTGGTAAGATGGCGTCGGGAACTTTGGGAAATTCTTATGAACTCTAAGCCCATGAAACCCATGAAAACCTCCCGCACTGTCCGGCCAATCCAACGATCGGACACGACTGGAGGTCACGATTATCAGGGACGCTCCTGGGTTTACATCCTCCTGTCGGGTCCGACTCGTGGGCTGTCTGTGGGGGTCAATCTCTCGCCCAGCGGTGCGTGTGATTATCGATGCCGCTACTGTGACACACCGAAAACCTGCGCCCTTAATTTGGAGCCGGTTAATATCGACGAGTTGGCCTTAGAATTGAACTCAACCCTAGAATCCATTGCCTCGGGTCAAATGTCGCGTCAACGGGCGTACAGTCGGTTTCCTTCGGAATGGTTGAGCCTTCGTCAAGTGATGCTCAGTGGTGAAGGTGAACCCACTCTGTGTCCTAATTTTGTCGAGGTGGTGGAGACTCTCATCCATGCCCGCGCACTGGGCCGGTATCCCTTCTTCAAACTGGTTCTGGAGACCAATGGATCGGGACTGGAACGTCCGGAGGTGCAGCACGCTTTGGAGCTCTTCACCGCGCAGGATGAAGTCTGGGTCAAGTTGGATGCCGGGACGGACGAGCGGTTTCGTTTCATGAGTGGGGTGGACATTCCTTTCGGTGGCGTGCTGGCCCGCATTCTTGAATTGGGTCGCCGCCGTCCTGTGGTGATTCACAGCCTTTTTGCGAGTGTCGACGGGGCGTCACCAAGCCGCTCCGAAATCAAAGCCTATCTGAGCTGTCTGTCCCAACTTCAGGAGCATGGGGCTCTACTCCAGCGCGTTCAAATCTACTCGGTGATGAATTCGATCCAGGGTTCCCAGTGCGCGCACCTCCCTCTGGCGAGCCTTTCGGAAATCGCCGGCCAGGTGCGCTGCGAGTTGGGGGTGGAGACGGAGGTGTTTTAGTTTAGTTCTGTCCCTGCGATAGGTGCCGAGACCATCGGCCTCCGTTTTTTAGGAATAAGTAAAAGACTTATGTGCCCTGAGGAAGTCACCAGCACGTCAATGGGTTGCCTCGCCCAATATCCAAACCAGGCCGGCCATGGATACTCAACCGCGCCGCTCATTCTGAGTGGTGGCGAACGCACGAAAGGCAAAGATCATGAATGGCGATGGTGAACTAATTGAGACGTTGGAAGACTCCACTCTTTACAAAGGCTATCAACGAGCCTTCACAGCAACGACCGGCCTGCCGCTAGCACTGCGACCCATGGTTACTTGGCAGTTACCCTTGCACGGTAAACCGGGGGAAAACCCATTCTGCGCCATCACGGCCGAGAAGAGTCGGACGTGTGCGGCCTGTCTCCAGATGCAGGGACGGTTGGCCGATGCGGCCACTCAATCTTCTTGCACGATGACGTGTGGCTACGGCCTGAGTGAGACGGCCGTGCCCATTCGGTTGGGCAATCAGACTATCGGATATCTTCAGACCGGTCAGGTGCTCCTCAATAAACCAACACCCACTCGCTTCCGCCAGGCGGTCAAAGAAGCTCATCGAATGGGTGTCGACATAAATACTCCCCGGGTCCGGGAGGCCTATTTTGCTACGCCAGTGATGTCCCGTCCTGCGATGGAATCCGTGGCTACCTTGCTCGGAATATTTGCCGATCATCTCGCCATCCAGAGCAACCAGATCACCGTCCAGCAGGCCAGTGCCGAGCCTCCGATCATCACGCGGGCCAAGCGCTACATCGAGGATCATCACCGGGATGATTTGTCGCTCGGTGAAGTGGCGTCATCGGTCCACACGAGCTTGTTTTATTTCTGCAAGCTCTTCAAACGCCACACCGGTGTGTGCTTCACAGAATACGTGTCACGCCTGCGCACCGAAAAGGCTAAGAAACTCCTGTTGAATCCCAACTTAAGGGTGAGTGAGATCGCTTACGAGGTGGGTTTCCAATCATTGACTCATTTCAATCGAGTCTTCAAACGCATCCTCCACGAATCTCCCTCGGAGTATCGAATCCGACTGCAACCCGCTTAAAGGGAATCTATCGCGTGGCATTAGGCTTTGGGTTACCGTCTCGGCGTGTTGTCGAAACGGCGAAAATCTTCCTCCAAGGTTGGGGCCTCAGGGCAGCCTTCAGAGAGGCGGCCGAGAGTCGTCGCGATTCGTGCCAATTCTGGCCTAGTTTTGGATTCTGGACTGCCGGTGATCGAGGGGCAAACCCTGCAACCCGGGGGCGAAGATTCTGAGATGACGTCCACCCGTCGTGAACTGCGGGATGTGAAGGCGGCCCTCGACGAGCATTCGATCGTGGCTATCACTAATGCCGAGGGTTCCATCACCTACGCCAACGAGAAGTTCTGCCAAATTTCCGGGTATTCTAGGAGTGAGTTACTGGGTCAGAATCATCGCATTCTCAATTCTGGACATCACCCCCGTAGTTTCTTTGTCGATCTTTGGAAGACCATTTCCCGCGGCCGGATTTGGCGAGGAGAAATCGTAAACCGTTCGAAGTCCGGGACGCTCTATTGGGTGGAGACGACCATTGTGCCGTTCTTGGATGAATCGGGGCGGCCCGTTCAATATGTCTCTATCCGCACCGATGTGTCGTGGCGCAAGCAGTTGGAACGAGAGATTCTTGAAGCCAGCGAGCGCGAACGGCAGCGCATCGGTCGCGACCTGCATGATGGACTGGGTCAACGTCTGACGGCACTCGAGCTGTGTGCGCAGGGTTTGGTGGAGACGGTGTCTGGCCTCTCGGCTCCGGCGGGTCAGTCGCTTCGCGCCCTCGCAAAGCACCTGCGAGAGGCGGTTGTCCAAACTCGACAACTCTCCCACGGGTTGTCACCGGTTTCTTTGGAGGTCGGAGGGCTCGTGCACGCATTGCTGAAATTGGCCGAGAGCACCGTGTCGTTGACTCAGGTCCAGTGCCAGTTGGTGAGTTCAGATATCGAATCGTTGCCGGACCCTTCTGCGGCAAGTCATTTGTACCGGATTGCCCAGGAAGCCGTGGCCAATGCTCTCAAGCATGCCCAGCCCCAGAGAATTGTGATTTCTCTCAATCAGAAACGAGATCGACTGGTCATGGAGATTTCCGATAACGGCAAAGGTTTCATGCAGTCGACCGGTTCCAGCGTGGGGATGGGGCTGCGGGTAATGCGTTACCGGGCGAGCCTGTTTGGTGGTGAGCTCCAAGTGAAAACATCCCCTGGCCGAGGAACCCGGATTATTTGCACGGCTCCACTCCCGCAATGAAACGCCATTCCACCAAGGAGACTTCTGTAACACGGGTTCGACGCCGGGTGTTTTTGGTCGACGATCATCCGATGATGCGGGCGGGATTGGCTGGATTAATTCAATCTCAACCGGATCTCGAAGTGGTGGGAGAGGCCGCGGATGCTCCGACTGCTCTGGAGGCCATCCTCTCTTGCCAGCCTGACTTGGTTCTGAGCGATCTGACACTGCCTGGGCGCTCCGGTATCGATTTGATTAAGGACCTTCTGGCCCAGCGTCCCGACCTGCCCATCCTGGTGCTCTCGATGCATGACGAAATGGTCTATGCCGAACGGGTGCTTCGGGCCGGTGCCCGCGGATATGTGATGAAAGAGGCGGGCGGGGAGCGGTTGATGGCCGCAATCCGCGAGGTGCTTACGGGGAGCGTCTCAGTCAGTCCGAGGATGGCCTCGGTGCTGCTGAATTCTTTGAGCGGCCCACGCCCTCGAGGCGGATCCTCTCCGATTGGAAAATTGAGTGATCGTGAATTTGAGGTGTTTCAACGAATTGGTCAGGGACGGACACCCCGCGAGATCTCAGCCGAAATGGGGATTAGCCTGAAAACGGTGGATGTTCACCGAGCGCACCTGAAGGCCAAGCTGGCTCTGGCACACATGAGTGATTTGGTGCGTTATGCCGTTCGATGGATCGGCGGTCAAAATGGGGGGTAGTTGCGACCACGGGCGCATCCTTTGTTGGCAGGGAGCTTGGATCCCCAGTTGTTCGCGCCACGGGCTCCAAAATTTGGGGGCCACGTTCCAATGGTTGCTCCAGCTGAGCTCGTGTTCGGCCGGTTGGGTCTCAGTCGAGTAGAAAGGAGACGGGAGTTTCGCTACTCGCCCCAGGACTGGGTTTGAGGCAAGGTCTCCCCAATGAATTGGATGGAATGGATTCAGTCACCGCAGGCGTGGATTGGTCTGGCGACCCTCTCGCTCTTGGAAATTGTTCTGGGAATCGATAACCTGATATTCATCTCAATCCTCTCCGGCAAACTGCCACCCGAGCAACGGGACAAGGCCCGAAAAATGGGCCTCTCCTTGGCGCTGATCACCCGAATTCTACTCCTGTGTTCCTTGAGTTGGGTGATGAGCCTCAGCAATCGGCTGTGGGATATTTCGATCCTCGGCCTGCCGTTGCCGAATACCGGCAAGGATCTGGTTTTGGCGGTCGGCGGACTGTTCCTGATCTGGAAGAGCACCAAAGAAATTCATGAAAAGGTGGAAGGCCATGCGGAATCCGCCTTGCACTTGAAGGCTCCGAGCTTCGCCTCGGTGATCGTTCAGATCCTGTTGCTAGACATCGTGTTCTCCCTCGATTCCGTGATCACGGCCGTGGGCATGTCCAACCAGATTTCCGTCATGATCGCCGCCGTGATTTTGGCCATGCTGGTCATGCTGCTCTTCGTCAATCAGATCGGGGCCTTTGTCGAGAAGTACCCCACCATCAAGGTGCTGGCACTGGCCTTCCTGATCCTCATCGGCACCCTGCTGTTGGCTGAAGGTTTCCAGCAGCACATTAGCAAGGGCTACATTTACTTTGCGATGTGCTTCTCCGTTGCGGTCGAAGTCATCAACATCCGCGTCCGCACCCAATCTCCCTGAACTGATGCCCCTTACGATATCTGAGATCCTCAAAGACGAAGCCCTACGACGACACGAATTTCCCGTGTCTGCGCGTCAGGCGTTCCTAGCCCATGCCGGGGTGTGTCCGCTGCCGCGGCGTGTGGTTGAGGCGATAGGGGCCTATGCCCAGGCCGGCTCCATCGATGACCAGGAGGAGGCCCTTGAACCGGGATTGGTGGGCCAGGTTCGACGATTGGCGGCGAGTTTGATTGGAGCCGACCACGACGAGGTTTCATTGGTGGGACCCACCTCACTGGCCTTGAGCCAGGTGGCGGCCGGGCTTCAGATGAAACGGGGTCAGAATGTTCTCATCTATCACGACTGCTATCCCTCCAACGTTTATCCTTGGATGGCGTTGGCAGACCGGGGTGTCGAGGTACGTCTGATGAACATCCGCGAACTCGGCAAGGTTCGGGTGGTGGATGTTCAGGGACAAATTGATGAAGATACTCGCTTGGTGGCCATCGCCAGTGCGCACTACCTGACGGGGTGGCGCATCAATATCGATGCCATCGGTCGAATGCTCCGATCCAAGGGGGTTCTCTTCTGCCTGGATGCAATCCAGACTCTGGGTGCTTTTCCAACCTCCGTGGCCAACGTCGATATTTTGGCGGCGGACGCCCACAAATGGTTATTGGGACCGTGCGCAGCGGGACTCCTGTACATCCGCAAGGAGGCTCGGCCACAAATCCGTCCGGTGGTTCACGGCTGGCACAATTTGCAGTGCCCAGATTATCTCACTCAAGACGACTTGGTCTTTCACGAGGGAGCCCGACGCTACGAGGCCGGTTCGCACAATTTTCTGGGGCTCCACGGTTTGAAGGCCGCCCTGGAACTGGTGCAGGAGGTGGGCGTGGAAGCCATCGCCACCGAATTGGCCCGGAAGCGTCTGTGGTTGGTGCCCGAGTTGGTCGCCAAGGGGTACACGGTGCTCCACGGCGATGCTCACTTGGACAATGCCGGTGGCATCACCAGTTTCCATCGAGAGGGCACCGACATGCGAGCGGTGTACCATAAACTGAAGGCCGAAGGCGTCACCGCTTCCCACCGGGTCTTGCCCGGCGGTCAGGCCGTGGTCCGTCTTTCGCCGCATTTCTACAATACCGACGACGAATTGCACCGTTGCCTCGAGCTGGTGTAGGCCGATGGGGCCCGATGGGATGGTCCGGCTCCGTGCTCACACCACGGCGACGTGATTCTCCAATCGTCCGATACCATCGATCTCGATGATCACCCGGTCGTCTGCGGCTAGGGTGAAGTCATTGGGCGGAACGATGCCGGTGCCCGTTAGCAGCATGCTGCCGTAGGGGAAACTTTCACAGCGGTGCAGCCAGCGGGCCAATTCATCGAACGAGCGCTTGATTTGGGAAACCTGGGTCGCCCCCTGGAACACCAGGGTATCGGCCCGATGGATCTCCATCCGGATGCCCCAGGAACGCGCCTCGGCCTCGTCGACTCCGAGGCGGATCCACGGGCCAATTGCGCACGACGCGCGATAGGTCTTGGCCTGGGGCAGGTAGAGCAGGTTTTCGCCTTCGATGTCTCGTGAACTCATGTCGTTGCCGATGGTGAAGCCCACTCGGTCACCGTATCGGTTGAAGACTAGTACTAACTCCGGCTCTGGCACGCTCCAGCGGGCATCGCTGCGGATGCCGACCGGGCCCCCCGGTCCCACCACCTTGGAACCGAGGGCCTTGAAGAAGATCTCCGGCCGAGCGGCTTCGTAGACCCGATCATAGGCCGTCGCGCTGAAATCCGATTCCTCCATGCGGGCAGCCTTGCTGCGAAGATAGGTCACGCCGGCCGCCCAGATCTCCTGATTGTTGACTGGCGCGGCGAGAATGGCATCCGAGACCGGGAGCCGAATGAAGCTCCGTGACGCCTCACGCCTAAGGTTCTCGAAAGGGTCTAAACCCTCGAGAGCATAGCTGAGGTTATGGATGCCGACGCTGGTCAAGTCGATGAGCTCGAGGTCGTCGACGGTGAGTCCGATGCGGGCGATGGAGTTGGCCTTCGTGTAGTAATAACCGACCTTCATGCGACGAAGCCAACACGGTTTCGACGTCGGACTCAACCCCTGGTCGTGTAGCAGTCGTGCGGCCTGGGATCGCCAAGGCAGGGGCGTCGGAGTTAGATCCCCTCGGCGAAGTTGGCGGCCGAATGCACGGTGGCGACCTCGGGAGAAAGGTTATTGGCCCCGGTGGAGAGCACTCGGTATTCCCGAATCTGAAAGCTCACCGAGGATCCTTGCTCCAGGCCCTGACGGAGGAATTCGTCTTTCACGATGCGGGTGCGCAGGATCAATCCGGACGGGGTCTCCAGTTCGAGCCGCAGTTGGACTCCCAGGAAGTAGACATGACGGATCACCGCAGAATGGGGGTGCTCCTGAAGATTGCTGGAGATCTGGACGGCATAGGGTCGAAAGCCAATTCGTAGGGTCTCTCCTTCGGCCACGCCGTGGCTCGGGAAACTCAATTCGTTGAGGCGGGCGGCACCGCCACGGACCGTCAATTCCAGCACGTTCAGCACACCGATGAAGCGGGCCACGAATTCATTCTTTGGTTGTTCGTAGACGTCGCGCGGGGATCCGATTTGCTCAAGCCGACCCCGACTGAAGATCACAATCCGATTACTGACCTCCATGGCCTCTTCCTGATCGTGGGTGACGAAGATCGTGGTGACGTGGAGCTCCCGGTGCAGGCGAACGAGCCATTCGCGCAGCTCCTGGCGAATCTTGGCATCGACCGCTCCGAAGGGTTCGTCGAGCAGGAGTACCGAAGGCCGTGGGGCGAGTGCCCGGGCAATGGCCACCCGCTGGCGCTGGCCACCGGACAATTGGTGCGGCAGGCGGCGTCCGAGACCGTCGAGCCCGAAGAGCTTGAGTAGTTCGTCCACGCGGGCCTGCATCTCGGCCGGAGGGGTGTTCCGGATCTTGAGGCCGAAGGCAACATTGTCGAACACGCTCATCGTCTTGAAGAGGGCGTAGCTCTGAAAAACGAAGCCGATGTTGCGCTTCTGGACAGGCACGTCGTTGACGCGCTCACCGCGGACGAGCAGATCTCCAGAGGTGGGCACCTCCAACCCGGCGATCATCCGCAGCACGGTGGTCTTGCCGCCACCGCTCGGTCCGAGCAGGGCGACGAGTTCGCCATCGGCGACCGTCAACGACACATCTTCGACCGCGCTCACGCTGCCGAAACGCTTGGACACATGGCGCAGTTCAATGCTCATGACTAGAAAGGGAATCGGATTGGCCTAAGGCCTGTTCGGCCGCTTGGCGACGTTCGAGCCACGTCTTTAGCCCAAGGGTGATTAAGGCCAGGATGGCCAGGAGACTGGCGGCGCTGAAGGCACCGACCGACTGGTACTCCTGGTGCAGTTTTTCAATACGCAAGGGCAGGGTCTCGGTGACACCCGAAATGTGCCCACTCACCACGGAGACGGCTCCGAATTCTCCCATGGCCCGCGCATTGCAAAGAATGACTCCGTACAGGAGGCCCCACTTTACTGACGGCAAGGTCACGTACCGGAAGGTTTGCCATCCGGTCGCGCCCAGGGTGAGGGCGGCTTGCTCGGCATCGCTGCCCTGGGCCTCCATCAAAGGGATGAGTTCTCGAGCAACGAAGGGGAAGGTCACAAATAGCGTCGCTAGAACGATGCCTGGGACAGCGAAGATGATCTGTATGTCTTTAGAATCGAGCCAAGGCCCGAGATATCCCTGAGCCCCGAACATCACCACATAAATGAGCCCAGACACCACGGGAGACACCGAGAACGGAAGGTCAATCAAGGTGATGAGCAGCGCTTTGCCTCGGAATTGGAACTTGGCCACTGCCCAGGCGGCAATCACACCGAAGACGAGGTTGAGCGGGACGCAAATGGCAGACACCAGCAGGGTGAGCAGCACCGCCGACCGCGTGTCGGGCTGTTGAAGGGACTGGATATATGCAGACCACCCTTTAGCAAAGGCCTGCGCAAACACATTGGCCAAGGGCAGCAGGAGGAAGACTCCGACGAATCCAACGGCGATCCCGATGAGGACCTTGCGGATAAACTCCGGTTCTTCAATCCCTCGGCGGGATTTGCTGTTCATGGCCACCTGGGGACCTTTGGGAATGCCGTGGGCCATGGTCAGCGTTGAAACCGGCTGGCCCAGCGTTCGAGCAGGTTGATGGTGATGAGGATGGCGAAGGACGCGCTGAGCATCACCACAGCCACGGCCATGGCATTGGCGTACTCGAATTGGTCCAACCAACCCATGATGACCTGAGGGGTGATTTCGGAGACGTAAGGTTTATTGGAAGAGATGAAGAGGACCGAGCCGTATTCACCCACCGCCCGAGCAAAGGCCAGGGCAAAGCCGGTCATCAAGGCTGGTAATAGGGCAGGAAAAACCACTCGGCGAAAAGTGCACCATCGGCCGGCACCGAGTGTGGCGGCGGCCTCCTCCAACTCGACCTCAAATTCTTCCAGAACGGGCTGCAGCGTCCGAACGACGAAGGGTAGGCTGACGAACGTCAGGGCTAGGACGATGCCGCCGGTGGTGTACGCCAGATGGATTCCCAGCGGCACCAGAAATTGTCCCAGCCAGCCGGTCTGTGAAAACAGATTGGCTAGGGTGAGCCCTGCCACGGCCGTCGGAAGGGCAAAGGGAAAATCGACCAGGGCATCCAAGATTTTGCGACCCGGAAACCGGTAACGGGTTAATACCCAGGCCAGCAGCGTCCCGAGCACCGCGTTGATGGTGGCGGCGATGAAGGAGGCCCCAAAGGTGAGTCGGTAGGCCGCCAACGCGCGATCGCTGAACGCCACCCGGACAAAGTCCGCCCAACTCATCGCACTGACGCGAATCAACAGTCCCGCCAGTGGGATGAGGACAACGAGGCTCAGGTACGCGATGGAATAGCCCATCGTTATCCCGAATCCCGGCAGTATATTATTTCGTTGTTGGCCCATTTCCCTGAAGGACGGGAAAGCTATTGGGCCTTCTTGGTGATTGTAAACGCATAAAGACAACCGAGATTGTCGGGATTAGAGAGAGTGCCCTGTTTGTGACTTGGCCATTGAAGCGCGATCGGGCTTTGGACAGGTTCTCCGAGATGTCGATTCCGAGCGAATTCAACAACGTCACCGCCGTTGCCAAAGCCAATGTCTATTTCGAGGGCAAGGTGGTGTCTCACACGATCCGTTTTGCTGACGGAACCAAGAAGACTCTGGGCCTGATCTTCCCGGGCAAGTTCCACTTCGGAACCGACTTGGCTGAGCGGATGGAAATTGTGGCCGGCCAATGCGTCATCCGTCTGGATGGAACCGAGGAAACTCGAACGGTTGATGCCGGTTCGTACTTTGATGTCCCCGCCAAATCCGGCTTTGACATCGAAGTCTCGAGTGGGGTTTGCGAGTACATTTGCTCGTTCCTGCCGTGAGATGATCGTTGCCTCAGGGATGTGCTTCTGAGGGCCGTTGAGACGTTGACTTCGGAGGGGGGCAGAGTGTTGGCTCTGGGCTCTCTCCTATGAATCGCCGTCGCTTTCTGTCGGGGGCATCCGCCCTTCCGCTCTTGCCGTCTTGGGCTCTAGCTCAAGGGACGAAGTCTTATCGTTTTGGGCTCATCGCCAAGTCCCAGGGAAATGCCGTGTTTCAGGTGGCGCGGGTCGGGGCCGAGGAGGCCGCTCGGGAGCTCGGTGCCCGGCACGGGGTGAAGATCCGCATCGACTGGCGGACCCCCAATGAGGAAGACGCTCAGAAGCAGGCCGAGGCCATCGAGCAATTAGTCCTGGCGGGTGCGGATGGAATTGCCGTCAGTTGCAGCGATGCCAACAAGGTGACCGACGCCATCAACAAAGCGGTGGGTGATGGGGTGCCCGTGGTGACCTTCGATTCGGATGCGCCCGCCTCGAAGCGCTTGGTGTGCTATGGCGTGGACGATGGCCTGTGCGGTGAACAGGTGATGGCTGAATTGGCCCGAGTTTTGGGAGGCAAGGGGATCATCGCTATTTTGGCCGGCAACCAGAATGCGCCCAATTTGCAGAAGCGCGTTGCTGGCGTCCGCAAAGAGGCCGAAAAATACCCGGGGGTGGTCATCCGAGATACGTACTATCATCGGGAAACCCCGCAGGATGCGGCCGCTCGCATGGAGCAGGTCCTTCAGGCCAATCCGGACATCACCGGTTGGGCCTTAATTGGAGGATGGCCTCTCTTCACTGAGAATGCGCTTAAGTGGCAGCCAGGCACGGTTCAATGTGTCAGCGTCGACGCATTGCCGATTTGCTTGAACTATCTCCGCAGCGGGCACGTTCAGGTGCTCTTGGCTCAGCAATGCCACGCCTGGGGCTACCGATCAGTGGAGCACTTGTTTAACAAGGTGCACTTGCGCAAAAATCCCGACTCGCCCCGGGATGCTAGCCCCTTGGTTCGAGTGGACCGATCCAATGTCGAGGCCTACGCCAAGAACTGGGAGAAATGGCTTCCGAAATGATGCTCCGCTCAACCGGGTGCAGGGTTTCAGATCACGTCCATGATCATGGAGACGGTGCGACCGATGCTGCCCTGATTCTCACGGACAATTGCCTGGGCACGGAGGCCGAGAGCCGCTCGTTCGGCAGGGTTTTCGAGTAACCGGATCAACGCCGATTCCAGACCCGCTTCATCGGCGACTTGCACGGCGGCGTTGGCCTTCACGAAGCTTGGCGCGATGTCGGGGAAGTTCTCCATGTGCGGGCCGAAGACCACCGCCTTGCCGAGAGCGGCCGGTTCAATGGGGTTTTGTCCGCCCTTTGCTGTGAGACTCTTGCCCACGAAGGCAATGTCGGCCCGGGTGTAGAAGTGGCGGAGTTCACCGGTGGTGTTGACCAGCAGGCATTCTAGGTCCCCCGCTTTGTGCCGGGTGTTCGGCCGCATGTCTTTGCGGGAGATGAATCGCACGCCCAAAGCCTGCAGTTCTGCTCCGACAGCGGCACCGCGTTCATGATGCCTTGGCACGAGCACGAGGAAGAGCCTGGGGAACCGGGACTTCAAGCGGAGGTACATTGAGGCCAGGATTCGCTCTTCTCCGTCATGGGTGCTGCCGGCCACTAGAACGACGGTATCAGGAATGACTCCCAATTGACCCAGTAGGCTGGTGACATCCAGCGTGCGGGTGTCATCGAGTTTGGCGGCGTCGAACTTGAGGAACTTCGTGAACAGCACCGTGGCCACGTCGGCCA
>JAPLUH010000300.1 GCA_026397675.1 Verrucomicrobiota bacterium | reverse complement strand
GACAGATTTACAGTCTGTTCCGATTGACCGCTCCGGCATCCTACCACTGCCCACGCTTCGGCGAACCGAAAGCGCGGACGCGAATGAACGCAAACTGCCTCCTCTGGCTCAAGGAGTTTTTGCGTCTTCCTGAAACTAATTGATCTTGGATGGATGGATGGCTCCGACAAATTCGGGGTTTATCTATTTTGTGTTCCTAACTCTAGGGCACTCGCCGCTTGGCGCGGCAGGCAGTTGCCCCGTACAACCTCGGCCGTAATGGTTGCCGCACTCATCATCACTTTGGTTTTTGCCTACCTGGCCGGTTCGCTACCGACGGGCTTTCTGGTTGCTCGAGCGATGAGGGTCGACATCACTCAAGTTGGCAGCGGGAACATCGGGGCGACGAATGTCTTTCGCGTGTTGGGTAAAGGCCCCGGAGCTTTGGTGTTGATCGTGGATTTGCTGAAGGGGGCGTTGGCCGTCCTTGTTGCGCCGATCCTGGCTGCAGCCGTGACTCCAACTGATTCATTGGCGCTGCCGGCGCTGGCTGCCTTGGGGGCCGTGTTGGGGCACAACTACACTTGCTGGCTAGGATTCAAGGGAGGCAAGGGAGTAGCCACCTCCGCCGGTGCCATGGCGGCACTCATCCCTCCGGCCTTTGGTGTGACCGTGATCACCTGGTTGCTGGTGTTTTTTCTAAGTCGGTATGTGTCGATGGCTTCGATCGCTGCGGCCGTCATCTTGCCTGTGGCGACGATCTTCACGGTGTCGGGTCCTACGCGGTGGCCTCTTGTGGCTTTCACCTCGGCGCTGGCCGCTCTGGCGGTGTGGCGTCATCGGGCTAACATCGAGCGATTGAAGGCGGGGACCGAACACCGCATTAACAAATCCAAACTTTCCGCATCATGAAGGTGGCTATTTTGGGGGCGGGCGCATGGGGGACAGCGTTAGGAGTGGTGCTGTCTCAGGGTGGGCATTCGGTGCGGCTCTGGGGGCATCGATCGGAGCATGTGTCTGAACTCGCACGCACCCATTTCAATGCGCGGTTCCTGCCCGGGATTCCTCTGGTGGGAGACTGGCTTTTCGAGACGGAGTTTGACGCGGTCCTAGCTGGTTCCGAGGTGGTGATTGTGGCGGTTCCTTCCAAGGCGTTCCGGGAGACTGCGACTCGGTTGGTGGGCTTTCAAGGTCCGGTGGTCAGTGTGACCAAGGGTATCGAATTTACCTCGGGTCTAACCATGACCGGGATTTTAGACTCGGTGGCTCCCGGTCTTCAGACTGCAGCGCTGTCCGGGCCCTCCTTGGCTCTGGAAGTCGCCCGTGGCGTGCCCACGGCCGTGGTCGTGGCCAGTCGCGATCAGGCAGTATCACGCCGGGTGCAGGATCTTTTCCACCGCCCAGCGTTCCGCGTCTATTCCAGTTCAGACCTTATCGGTGTGGAATTGGGTGGGGCTTTGAAGAATGTCATCGCCATCGCTGCAGGGGTTTGTGATGGCCTGGGTTATGGCGACAATGCCAAGGCGGCGTTGGTGACTCGGGGTAAGACAGAGATGATGCGCTTGGGTGTGGCCTGTGGGGCTCGAGCCGAGACCTTCGCGGGGTTGAGCGGACTCGGGGATTTGGTGCTGACGTGCTTCTCGCGGTTGAGCCGCAATCGGGGCTTCGGTGAAAGCCTGGGTTGCGGCAGGCCTGTGGCGGAGGTGTTGGCGAGCTCGGCCTCAGCGGTCGAAGGGTATCCTACCGCCAAGTCGGCGTGGGCATTGGCTCAGCGGCTCCAGGTGGACGCTCCTATTATCTCCGAGATGCACGCCATGCTCTACGAGGGTAAGGATGTGCGACAGGCTGTTCACGATCTCCTGAGCCGCGACTCCAAGGCCGAGGATTGACTCCCATGGAACCGTTGCGTGCCAACGAGCCTTCCACCTGTCCGCAGTTGGAAGGAGCACTCGCCCTTCGAGCGTTGCTTGCTCGGCCAGAGCCAGTGCTGGCGCTAGCTCCGATGCAAGACGTCACGGATTTGCCGTTCTGGGGGGTGATGGCCCACTATGGCGGCCCGGATATTTATTGGACCGAGTATTTCCGGGTGCACAGCACGAGCACGCTCGACGCTCTCATCCTGCGATCCATCGTCGAGAATCCAACCGGCCGTCCGGCCATCGCTCAACTCATCGGCAACGACCCGGTGGCTCTGGCCAAGGCTGCGCGGGAGTTGCAGGAGTATCCGGTGGCTGCCGTGGATCTCAATTTGGGGTGTCCCGCGCCTGTGGTGTATCGCAAGTGTGCTGGCGGAGGATTGTTGCGCGAACCGCATCGAATTGACGCCATCTTGGGAGCGCTCCGACAGGTCGTGACGCGGGTGCCGTTCACGGTCAAGACCCGTGTGGGTTTCAGTAACGATGCCGACTGGGACGCGCTTTTGGCGATCTTCGCTCGGCACCAGATTGATCTTTTGACCGTGCACGGTCGGACGGTCACCGACATGTACCGGACGGAAGTTCGCAGCGACTGGATTGCACGCGCCGTTCAAGCCATGCCGTGTCCGGTGCTGGCCAACGGCAATGTGCATTCTCCGGAGCGGGCCAAACAGGTCTTGCGCGACACGGGGGCGCGCGGGCTGATGATTGGCCGAGGGTGCATTCGCAATCCGTGGATTTTTGAACAAATCCGGGAATACCGACGCAACGGGAGTTGGCGGCAACCGAAGGGCCGCGATGTCTTGGCCTACGTGACGCATCTCTATGAAGTCACGCGACCCACGGCCGGATTCCGGGAACGGCTTCAGGTTGAGAAGATGAAGAAGTACATGAACTTCATCGGTGAAGGCGTGGCCCCGGAATTCTTGCACCGCATCCGGAGGGCCACCACCCGGGAAGAGTTTTTCGACTGCTGCCGAGAGTTTTTGGAGCACGACCAAATCATGCCCCTACAACCGCCTCCCTTGCCGGCTCACAGCGCTCGGGTTGGTGGGTTTGATCAATAGGCGAGCAATTCGAGGTATTGCTGTCCTTTGGCGGTGAGGGTCCAGAGTTGCCCGCGCTTGAAGACTAATTTTCCGCAGGGGAATTGCTCGAGCGTCTTCGGGTTGACCCCGAGTAGGCGGTAGGAGCCCATGTTAGCGGGCAGTTCGGAGGCCGCTCTAGGAATGGCGCGTAGCGGGATGCCATTGAATCCGAGCGAGAGTTCCCAGGCTGCGACGCCCTGGCTCTGGGCTACTGGATTGGCCTCGACGGCGCCAGGGTTGCGACGCACCCAGTCGAGGGTGGGTCGGCGGATCAGAACTCGGGCCAGTTCGGGGCTTTCCCGCAAATGGCGAGCGAGGTTGAAGGGAGCGCCAGGGTGGGCCTGAGAGCGGAAGACGGCTGCGGGATCTAGTCCGACCAAATTGCGGCCGTTGAAGTTACCGTGATCGTTGCGAGCGTCTCCCATGTTGGCCTTATGCCACGCGGCATAGCGTGCGGCCGCCATGAAGGTGATCTCAAAGTGCAGGTGGGCCCGGTCAGGAGTAATTCGCTGGCGTGTGTTCGAAGTGCGACCCATTCGACCCAGGGGTTGGCCTGTCTGGACTGGGGTGCCTACGCGGATCCCGGATCCCACGGAGGCCAGGTGGGCGTAGAGCGTGAAGACTTCCAGGTGGTCGATCTCATGTCGGATCACCACGTAATTGCCGTAGTTGGAGAGTCCGGAATGCGTGTTGACGTAAGCGACCGTTCCCGGCGCCGCGCACAGTGCGTCGTCGGTGGGTTCGTTGCGCCGGTCTCGCTGCATGGGTCGGATGTCGAGGCCCTCATGCAATTGAGCCCCGCCGGACCGGACGCAGCCGAACTGACCGCTGGACCAGGGTTTGCCGGCGGTGCCCACGAAATACCGCTCGGCGCCGCCGTCTGGTTCTAGGATCGCGCGGTTGGCCGTGGGTAATTGGAAGGGCTGAGCGACCAGCCCCAGGGCCACGCACAAGCCCACGAGGTAAAGGAGGGTTTGAATCACTGGCCTTGGAAAGGGTCGAATTCGTTCTTCAGCTTGGTGTCCGCCTTCGAGGCTTTGGGTTGGGCAGTTTTGGAACCGGGTGCGGCATTGGTCGAGCCTGGGGCTGCGGGCTTGGTCTTCTTTTCTTTCGGTGGCTTAGCTTGGTTTTCCAACTTCACGGCCACGTTGTTGAGTCCGCGGACGAAGATAACCGATTCTTCTCGGCTCATGTCCGGTGTGAAGACGATGACTCCTTGGTCAAGAGCTCGACGCATGAGCGGTGCGGCTATCCAGCGGTTGAAGACATTAGTGCCGTTTGACCATCGTGCGGCGATGACGAGTCGCTGACCCTTGGCGGCCACAGAGTTCATGTGCAGCACCATGGATCCGCGCTGGACGAATTCGACGGAGATCGAAAAGGACTGATCCCGCTGCTCGACGAGGGTGGCCCGTTTTACGTCCCGTTCATCCAGCACGGCTTCGCGCTGAACGGTCATCTCCACAGGATCGCTGCGACCGACGGTGGCTTTGTTAACCCCGAGGGTTCCTAGTTCGCTGGCTCGGCCGGAGAATTCAATGACCTCGCGGTAGACGCGGATCTGGGCCATCTGCTTGGCTTCGAGTTTCTTTTTCTGTTCCAATTCCTTCTCCTGCTTCTTTTCTTCTGGGGTGGCGCCATGGACTCCCCAGCACAGGATCAAGGCAGCCAGACTGAGAAAGAGGTTGAAGCTGCTGCGCCGCTCTTTCATCTTCCCGCCTAAGAGTAGAAACATCTGCGAAAGTAAATCCGAGCCATGGGACAACAATCCAACAAAATTCAGAAGCGCGCCCGCCGCAATGCCTACATGATCCGACGGAAAGATGCCGCCAAGTTGGCAGCGAGCGCTCCGAAGAAAAAAAAGTAACCGCGAGTTCCGCCCTCTGGGCGTAACCCACAGGCCATCCGTAAGGGTGGCCTTTGTCGTTTATGAAGGTCTCGTCCGCGAGGGTGGCCTTGGGGCGGTGTTGGTTGTAAGGTGTCGTGAAATGAGTTTTCCCTCCCTGTATTGCGGCATTGGTGACGAAGCCGGAAACTTGCTGGAGTCTCAAATGGCGGCGACCCACGAGTTGGGCTGGAAGCATATTGAGGCCCGCAACATCACGGTGCCGGGCTTTCCTAAGTCCAATCTCCATGATCTCCCGGACGCGGCTTTCGATCAGGTGGAGCAGGCTCTGGGGGCGGCGGGGTTGTCGATTTACTGCTTCGCTTCCACGATCGGGAATTGGGCCAAGAATGCGGAAGATCCCTTTGAGATCACTCTGGCGGAGGTGGAGCGAGCCATTCCTCGCATGCAGCGTCTGGGTTCCAAATACGTCCGTGTGATGAGCTACAAGGTGCGGGATGGGGCCGACCTAATGGAGGAGGAGCGGTTCCGTCG